>NZ_JACHVD010000005.1:0-151422 GCF_025377055.1 Acinetobacter sp. T_3_1
TCAATCAATGAAAATAATTTCGATCAATCAACCAGTAAAAATCCACACAAGTTGTTCTTCATAATCTCTTAATGATCTTCTTCCTGGTTCGTCACCAGCAAGCTAGGTCGGCTATATTACACTAGATATTCCCAGTGTCAATCAGTAATTCAAATTATTTTAAACTTTCTCTCTAAAACCCAACTCAATCAATTTTAACTAAGTTGCTGTTTTATCAGAAGTTTTAATCTTCATCACCGCCGATGGATGTGCATTCTACAGCATTTTAAGGGGCTTGCAACACCTTTTTAAAATCAGTTGAATCGGGTGTTTATTTTATAATCCATAAAATTAATAAGTTCATGTTTTATATAATTAAATTATTTAAATAAAAATATTCATTATTTTATTTAGAAATACCAATTTTATTTAAGTTCATGAAAAATATAAATTTTGTAAACTAAAAAAATTAAAAAAGCAGGAGAATACTCCTGCTTTTAGCTTAATTTAAAGACAGATTAGAACTTCATACTCACCCGTGCCCAATAGTTTCGGCCAATATTGTTGAATTGCTCATCTGCAGCAAAACCAAAACCTGCACTACCCGCCTTGTTTAAATGTTCGCTATAGGTTTTATCAAACAGGTTATCTACACCTACAGACAAATCGACACCATCACGAATTTGGTAAGTACCATTCAACGACAAGGTTGCGAAACCGCTGCTTTCGGCCAAGTCATAACCTACGATATTGCCCTGATCTTGACTGATACGATTTTGTGCTGCAACCACTCGCCATAATGCACCCAAAGTGTATTTATCTTGAATATAACGAAGATTTACCCGTCCTTCCAAAGGTGCAATTTGCGGTAAAGGTTTATCGTCGGTGGTGTTTTTACCCCAGGCATACATCGCACTGACATCAGCCTGCAGATGATCGGTAAATTGATAGCCCACTCCGGCTTCTGCACCAGCAATGGTCGCATCGACATTTTTAGCACCTGCAGTTTTGCCATGACTCATCATGCCCGGCATACTATGGACATGATAACTCATCAACACATAATCATTGACTAAGCCCGCATAAGCAGAAACCCAGGAATTGACTGCGCCATGTTCATGTTGATAACCCAAATCAAGCTGCAAGGTTTTTTCAGTGTCGATACCATTAAATGAGTTCACAGTTCCGGGATTACCATGCGCAGTACTAAACAGCTCCCAATAATCCGGCATACGCTCAACATAACCTAAACCAATATAAGTTTTGGCATCATGTTCTGGATGCTGATTTTCAAGACGGATAAATGCACTTGGTAATGTTTTATCTAATTCCAGGTTATAGCCTTTGTCTACAGATTCAGAGCGTAAGTCTTTGACATTCACCTGATCGACACGAACACCACCCACCCATTTATTTTGCTCATTCAGTTGATAACTGAGCTCGCCAAAGGCACCATATGAGCGGAATTTCATATCTTTGCTACGTGCTTGATCTTGATAGGGTTTCATCAAACTGCCACTGCGCTTAGAGTGTTGGTTATTTTGACTGTCAACACCTGTAATGAATTGCAGTTTATCCCATTGATGAGTAACAGCCAGACGGGCATTTAAGGTTTCTCGTGCCACGTTGGAAGCCATAGGCATATTCATCATGCCATCTGGTTTAAATTCACGTAAGCTAAAGTTATCCATGACATGATCATTAAAGCTATAGTTCACTTGTGCTTCGATTTTCTTGATCACATCGGTGACATTTTTCTTTTCGAGACGAAGTCCCAGACTTTCACGGGCAAATTTCGACCCATCCATCGAGCGGCCTGCATAAACAGCTTCACCATCAGCCTTGCCACCCGTCAGTTCCACCCAGGTATTTTCATCCGGTGTCCAACCTAAAGCGATATCTGCATTCCAGCGCTCCCAGTCTGAAGGAACTGTATTGCCATCCCCATCTTTATAGCTATCCGACACAGAACGGTTGGCATTCAGGCGAACGTATTTCTGCTCATCGCCAACAGCAGCTTCAAGATTATGATCCAGTCGTCCATATGAACCTGCCAGCACACTGGCCTGACCACGATAATTTTTTTCAGCCGTTAATTCAGTTTCCGGACCACGTTCAAAGAGCACTGTCGCAGCCGAACCGGTATTGGCATATTGCACCGTTTGCGGTCCTTTGATCACCGAAATACGGTCATAGCTTTCCGGTGAAATATAAGATGTCGGTGCATCCATACGGTTTGGACAGGCACCCAGATTTTCCGAACCATCGGCTAAAATTTTAATCCGTGAACCAAACATGCCACGGAAAGTCACATCGCCATTGGTGCCGCCATTTTTGATCGAACTGAATCCCATAATGCTTTGCAGATAGTCTGCTCCATCACTGGCTGGAATCGGCTGGATGGGCTGTTTGGGATCGGCATGCACAATCAAGCCATTGGCATCATTGCCCTGATGAGCAGTCACCACGATAGGAGCTAAAGTTTGCACTGTTGCCATTTGCTGCTCAGCAAAGGCTGAAGCTGAATAACAGGCAACACAAATCGCAGCCGCAAGTGGCTGTAAAAAGAATTTTGGCTGAGCCATTTTATTTCTCACTTAAATCATAAATATAACTGTGCCTAAGTCAGTGAAGACCCGGCGTATAAAACATGGTTTAAGCGAATATTGGCGGGGCTCGGCCTTGAGGAATGAGAAAGAGTCGCTGTAGAACAAACCAGACATGACCAAAGGTCTTCTGGAATGCCAGTAACCGCACTTGAATACGGTCTAAAACTTCTTTGACTTCAAGCTCTGGCGGCAAAACCAGATTGCCGTAGACAGTACAATACTGACATTGATGACTGGCATCATGATGATCATGTTCTACAGATTGCTGTTGATGATCTTGATGCAACTGATGATGTGCATGTGTAGATGCGGAAATGTGCGGTGAAGCAGGTTTTTGCAATAATGCACGCGTAATGGTTTCACAGACCGGAGCAATCTGATATTGCTTCGGCAGCAAAGGCTGTAAAAACACAGCAATCTGTAAAAATACGGCTATACAGGATAGCAGTAGACCATTACGAAAAAGCACAGGCAAATCCTAAAATTTGTCGGAGGCCAGTATAACAAAGCCCAATTTGAATTGGGCTTTTTTTTTAAGCTATTTAATCCAGAAGTTGTATGGATTAGCGTTTCACCGCGACTTTTTCTTTTTGGCGCTGACGCACCACTTTTTCTACTTTTTCACGTGCACGTTGACGTTTTAAAGGCGATAAATAATCAACAAATAATTTACCATTTAAGTGATCCATTTCATGTTGAATACAAACAGCGAGAAGTTCGTCCGCTTCCAGCTCAAATGATTGACCCTCAAGGTTAATTGCCTCGATTTTTACACGTGACGGACGCTCAACTTTATCGTATATTTGAGGCACTGACAGACAGCCTTCTTCATAAGGCTGAGTTTCTTCAGTTAATGGCGTAACTTTGGGGTTAATGAATACCATGGGTTGATCTTTATTTTCAGATAAATCCATGACAATCAGCTGAATATGACGATCCACCTGTGTAGCTGCCAAACCAATACCTGGGGCTTCATACATGGTTTCAAACATATCGGCTGCGAGCTGACGAATTTCATCAGTGACTTCTTCGACTGGTTTAGCAATGGTACGAAGACGGGGATCCGGGAAACTTAAAATAGGTAATAAGGCCATACGGTGTCCTCACTTATGCCATTGATCAAAAAACAAAATGAAGGAATGCTTCATCAAAAAAATGTGTGTAATATCGTTATTATAACGCAACTACATACATAATTTTAGGAATTATGATAATGAAAAAGGTTTTGAAGGGCATGCCAACTTTTAGTGCCTTGGGGTTTAAAAAACAATTATTGGCACTTGCCGTATGTGTAAGTGTTGGGGCCGGCATGGTCAGCGTTGCTGAAGCAGCACCTGCCCGCAATATCAATCCACCTGCATTAAAAGCCGGAGCACCACAAGTATATGTGGTGAAAAAAGGCGATACTTTATGGGATATTTCCAAAAGATTTTTGAAGAATCCGGTACGTTGGCCTGAAATCTGGGCCAGCAATAAACATGTGAAAAATCCACACTGGATTTTCCCGGGCGACCGCCTGCTCATGTGTACCTATAATGGCAAACCGATCATCGGTAAAGATGAAGGTGATGGCTGTGAAGGGATTATCCGTCGTTATACCGGTGGCACCAAGTTGCAGCCTCAGGTTCGGGTGGAATCATTAAACAATGCCATTCCGGTCATTCCACTGGAATACATCAAGCAGTGGCTGGAACGCAGCACGATTGTGGCACCTGAATCCATCACCGGTACGCCATACATTTTAGGCACGGCGGATCAACGGGTTCTGGCGGCTCAAGGTCAAACCGTTTATGCACGCGGCAATGGCCTGGAAGTGGGTCAACGCTATGCCGTTTACCGTGAAGGTGAACCGTATATGTTTACCGATGCTAAAGGCAAAAAATACAATGCCGGCCTTGAATTAATTCAGGTGGCATCTGGTGTTGCCGTCCGTGGTGAAAATGACATTACTACACTTGAACTGACAGATACCTATAATGCTGAAGTTCGTCGTGGTGACCGTGTACTGCCTGAATATGATCCAATGCTGCCAACCTTGTTCTACCCGACCAATGCTGAAGATGTTGCTGCCGGTGGACAAGTGGTTCGCGTAATGGGTTCGATTGGCACCGCTGCAAAACACAGTGTGGTGACGATTGACCGTGGTAGCTTGCAAGGGGTTCAAGCCGGACAAGTCTTGACGGTAACCCAGAAAGGCGAAGTCGTGACTGACCCGAAAACCAAAGAGCGTATTCAGCTCCCTGGACAGCGTATTGGTAACATCATGGTATTTAAGAGCTTTGATAACCTGAGTTATGCCTATGTACTGGATAGCGAATTGCCGATTAAAGTCGGTGCTGGCATTCAACCACCACTGATGGATGAATAATCCTTCAATCAAAATAAAATGAGGCTGAGATTCAGCCTCATTTTATTTTTTAAACAATAATTTAAACAATAAAAAGAAGACATCTTTCAAGGTCTCGTTATGCTCAGTTCATTAAGCTCTTTGCAGCTGGATTACATTCGGCTATGGTTTCTGGTACAACACTCGCTCACCAGCTTTTATAAAATTCAGGAATACTACAGCCATCTGGTCGAGGCAGCACAGCCCGATCAAATCGAAACCTGGCAAAAGCTTGGCATTCATAAAAACCATATTCAGCGGCTGCGAGATTTTCATCTTCCTGAATCGCAGCGGCAATTTCAGCATTGTATTGATCTGATCCAGAAACAGAGTGATTTTGTGCTGTTGCAGGAAGATGCACATTACCCGCAGCAGCTGCTGCCCTATGCCGATAAACCGCCGATCCTGTTTGGCCAGGGCGATGCCCAAGCCCTGTTGCAACCGCAAATTGCCATTGTCGGTAGCCGTAAACCCAGCAATCACGGGCGGCAAGTGGCCTATGACTTTGCCTATTACCTCAGTGAAAAGGGCTTTTATATTGGCAGTGGCTTGGCACAAGGCATTGATGAAGCCGCGCATCAAGGGGCTTTGCAGCACAATCGCACCATTGCCGTGATGGGTACCGGCCTGGATCAAACCTATCCGACACAACATCAGTCTTTGCGACAGCAGATTCTTGCTCAGGCTGGCACGGTGATTACCGAATTTTTACCTGGAACCCCTCCCTTACAGCACCATTTTCCACGGCGCAACCGTATTGTCAGTGCCTTAAGCCTAGGGGTCATTGTTGCCGAAGCCACTTTAAAAAGTGGTTCACTGATTACGGCAAAACTGGCAGCGGAACAGGGAAAATTGGTGTTTGCCATTCCGGGACATATTTATAGCGAGCATCATCAAGGTTGCCATCAACTGATTCGTGAAGGTGGCATTTTAGTCGATCATCCTGAACAGGTGATTGAAGATCTGGCCCTGCCGACACAATGGCAAGCTCAACAGCATCTTGAACAGACCAGTAAACTCGCACCTTTGGATGCCCAGCCCGAACTGCCAGCGCATTTAAGCACTTTGTATAATCAGCTAGACTGGATCGGACAACATCTGGATGAGCTGGTTACTCATCTACAATTAGACGTTGCCACACTGACCAGCCAATTGATGGAACTGGAATTACTTGGCTTGTGTACCCAGCAAGCAGGCTTATATCTACGTTGTCGTCCCGAAAAATAAGGTTCACAATAGCACTTTAACAAATGTGAAGGGAAAAAAATCTGATGATTACCACCTCTGTTGCCGAAGCTGCTCAATGTTTAAAACAGGGACATGTTTTAGCATATCCTACAGAGGCAGTTTGGGGCTTAGGCTGTGATCCTTTTAACGAACAAGCATTCTTGGAAATTTTACGCTTAAAGCAACGTCCCATTGAAAAAGGGGTAATTTTACTGGCAGCGCAAATTGCACAAGTCGAACCTCTGTTAAAACCGCTGACCGCAGAAATGCGCCAACAGGTCATTGATTCCTGGAGCCATCGCTCTCCTACTGAACGTGCAACCACATGGCTGTTACCTGCAGGCAACCATATTCCGGCATGGATTAAAGGCAACCATCCCAAAGTAGCGGTACGGGTCACCACACATCCCTTATGCGTTGCGCTCTGCAATGCCTTTAACGGGTTTATTGTTTCGACCAGTGCCAATCCTGCAGGGGGAAGCCCTGCCCGCTCCCTTCAGGAAGCCAGCCAGTATTTTTCCAGTCAGCTGGATTATTTAAATGGCGATTTGGGTTTGAGCAAAGAACCTAGCCGTATTATGGATGCTGAAACAGGTGAAGTGATCCGCGCTTAATGCGGATCATTTTGGTAGGATGCGTGCTGAACATTATTTTCAGGCAAAAAAAAAGCTCAACCATATAGGGACGGTTGAGCATAAAAAGGATGTGTATAAATCACATCCAGAGGGTCTGTGAATCTGATTGTGAAGGTTTAAAGATTGTTAAGAATAACTTAAACATTCACGATATAAATATTATGTAATAATTAATTTCTTTATACAAATATATTATTTATCTAAAAAGACAGTTAAAAACTATCAAATAGTTATCATTTTTTATTAACAATTTAAATTATCTCACTATTTTTTAATTATCTTTTAGCAAAACATCCATTTAAAATGCTTTTTATACTCATTACTCAGACTTTATTTCCATAAAAAATAATTGTTAAAAACCAATTCGTTTGTCTGTTTTTTAATCCATTATTTAACCCTTATGTATTTAACTTGGCCGTTTTAAGGATGCTCTCTTTTTTCTGAGCCAATAAAATGCCCGATAAAATGACCAGTCCTCCAATACTGTGGTAAATCGTCCATGCTTCACCCAACCAAAGTTTGGCAATAATGGCCGTACAGACCGGCATTAAATTCATAAAAATACTGGTACGATTCGGCCCGATTATCTGTACCGCCAGCATCCACACCAGTGGTGCAATTAAAGAGGGGAAAATACCGGCATACAGCACACTGCTTACATTGTGTTGATCAATTGCATCCAGCCCCAAGTATAAAACGAAGGGCAAATGGTAAAGCAGGGCAAAAATAATCTGTACATACAGGCTAATCAGCAAGGGAATCTGCAGTTGCCACTTTTTCAGAAAAACCCCATAAAAGGCATAAAAAAACACCGCCAGCACCATCATCACATCACCCAGATGTCCCCCGGACTGCACAAGTTGGCTGAAATTCCCTTGTGCCATGACATAGAGCAAACCGGCAAAAGACAGCATGCTGCCTACAACGGCAAAACGGTTGGGAATGTCCTTCAGCATGAGCATGGACACAAAGATGGTAAATACCGGGATAAAGGCATTAATAATACCCATATTGGTGGCGGTAGTATAATGCGCTGCGCTATAACCCAGACCCTGATACAGCACCATGCCAAAAGCCCCCAGTACCGCCAGCTGTTTCCAGTGCGCCAAAACCAGCTGCCGTTCACGCCAGACCTTGCCCAGCATAAATGGGGTTAAGACCAAAAAAGCCACCAGCCAGCGATAGAAGCTGATACTGACAGGTGAAATATAGTCCGCCACATAGCGTGTTACGGTAATATTCATGGACCAGATTAAAACGGCGAGTAATGGCAAAGTGAATGCCCACCAGACTGTTTTGTGTTGCTGTGTCATGCCCTGTACCATGCCTGAATGTTCAATTTTTATTTTTACTGAAGTCTGAAATAATTAGAATATCGAATTTCAGACATTAATACTGCGCTCAGGACACTGAAGAATGGGGTGATGGCAATTGAAATGGTAGCCAAGCTCTTTCAGGCATGAATAGACGCAGACATAAAAATCAAGGACATTCAAATGCTTAAGCAGATTCAAAACTATATAGAAGTGGATGATTTCTTTTATCAGAAAGATGAAGTTATTGCGCCACACAGTTCATTATGGGGTGATTTCAATTTTAGTTTGAATGGTATTTTGGAATATGAAATTGAAGGACAGATTTATCTGTCGCCACCGAACTATGGTCTCTGGCTTCCGCCACAAACAGCTCATACCTCTATCGCACTGGATGAACAAATCACCCACTATGTCTGTATTCGGGTCCATCCCTGTTTATGTCGGCATTTCGCCCCCGATACCAAAACCTTAAGTATTCGCCCCTTTCTGCGGCATTTGGTGCATGAAATCCTAGAGCAAAAACAACAGGGGATAACCACACTGCATTATCAGCATTTATTACTGGTACTGATGGATCAACTCAAAACTGCAACAGCATACGATCACTATTTACCGCAAACCAACCATGTTTTGCTTAAGCCGCTATTGCAGCAATTAGCCGATCCACAGCTATTTCACAGGAGTTTACAGCAACTTCTTAGCGGCTTGCCGATGAGCGAACGGCATTTACTGCGCCTGAGCCAGCAAGAATTGCAATTGAGCTTATCCGAATGGCGCAATCGGGCCAAAATTTTATATGCGATCGCTCAAGTTCGCCAAGGCAAGACAGTGAAAAAACTGGCCTATGAACTGGGTTATCAGCACAGTTCCAGCTTTATTGAGTTTTTTAAACGCTATACTGAACAGACACCTGCACAACTGCGTGATATCTAATACTTATATGAACTTAAATCACCTGCTTTGCAATTTGCAGCAGCTTCACAACAAAAATGCCCTAGTCACGGGCTAAAGTCCTATGCCATTTTGATGAAAGCACGCTATTGAAAGGTGTCTCTAGAATATATTTCTTCACGTCTTTAATGTTTTTAATTTTTTTAATGTTTTTAATTTTTTTAAATAGTTAGGTCTGATGTTGTCATTGGATCTATAAGGATGCGATATGAAAACACCATTACTGGCTTCACTCTGTGTTGCCGCTCTGGCATTAACGGCCTGTGATAAAAAACCCAATGAAGCACCCGCATCGTCAGCAGCCACAACTTCCTCCCCTGCAACTACACAACCTGCAACTGTAGCGCTGAGTACAAACAATCTCAAAGATATTAAAAATGATTTAGTTGAAATCCAGACCCTCTCCCAAAATCGTTCCAAAGAGGCCTTAGACTTACAGGATAAAGCCAATCAGGCTGCGCAAAAAGGCGATAAAGCCAGTCTACGCACGACCGTTGCAGAAATGAAAACCTATATTGCCAACTTTAACCGGGACCTGGATGCTTTATCCCTGAAAAGTACCGAGCTAGACAAAGTGCGGGAAAAAATCAAAGAGTCCAATAATCTGGGTATCGAACTTTCCGAAGAAAGCATAGCGGAAAAACCGGATATGAAAAAAATTGATGAACTGCGAAACCGAGCGATGCAATTGCAAAAAGAACTGGTCGCCGACATGCAGGCCTTGGAAAATAAAGTCAAAACCGCACAATAATGCATTACATGATAAAAACAGGTCAATTGGCCTGTTTTTCTTTGTCCGGCATAAAAGATTTCTGATGAGATATCAATAAAGACTTGTCGATTGACCCAATAAGCTTTAAAACAAAGCAGTCATTCAAGTTTAAATATTCAAGGACTTTCTATGAGCCAATCTGTTTATGACATTCCCGTCAAGACCATTGCCGGACAGGACATCACCTTAAATCAATATACAGGCAAAGTTTTGCTGTTGGTGAATGTCGCATCTAAATGCGGTTTAACCCCACAATATGAAGGTCTGCAAAAACTGTATAAAGAAAAGCAAGACCAGGGACTAGAGATTTTAGGTTTTCCGGCCAATAACTTCCTAGCGCAGGAACCGGGTTCAGATGCAGAAATCCAGGAGTTCTGCTCTGTGAATTATCAGGTGGATTTTCCACTATTTTCTAAAATTTCCGTCGCAGGGGAAGACAAGCACCCGCTTTATCAAACCCTGACCCAGGCCATTCCTGAACGTATCGGCGAAGGGCCTTGGTGGAAAGACCTGGTCGATTATGGCCTGACTCCAAATGAGCCGCCTGAAGTGTTATGGAACTTCGAAAAATTCCTGATCAATAAAAAAGGTGAAGTGGTTGCACGCTTTGCCCCCGACATCACAGCCGATGATCCGCGTATTGTTGATGCGGTTAATGCTGAACTTGCCAAATAAAAGCATGTTCTAGACCGGCCGGCTCATCTTGTTTAATTCAAGCTGAAGCCGGCTTTATTTTTTATATAATTATTTTACTTTTCAAAAAACCGTCCAGCCATGAAATCGGTTAAACATGGCCCAGAACCGGGCGAAGGTCAGGCCATTTCTATCCCCTTCTTATCCCCAGTTTTTATCATCACACGGGTGAAATAAGCTGCCCTATATGAGATGCCGATCAAAATCATCACCAGACAAAACAAGCTACTTACGGATAATGAAAACCGATTGCCCTACCCCTTGGAAAAATTCCTGATCAGCAAGCAAAGAGAAATTGGCAGACTCAAGTCAAGGAAATGATTCGGAGAATTCCATGTCATCCGTGCTTCAGAGCAGCTGGCAAGTTACATTTATACAATAGATTATTCACGTTTTCTCTTTAACTTAGGGGTGAAATAAAAATATTGGCAGATCGCTATTTTAAATATAGGTAAATCCATGAAAAAACTAGTCCACGCTGGACTCTTTGCTTTAACCACTGCCGTGCTCGCAGCACCTGCAGCAATCGCTGCGCCACCTGCTCATGCCCACGAAAATAACAGTCATGCCCAAAATATGCATTCGGGTAATACACATGGCCAGCAGCACGCTGAACAGCGTCATCATGACATGGTACAGGACCGGGTTTTAAAACCATCCCGCGACTGGAAAGCAGGCCAGGCCCTGCCTTCACATTATTATGGTCAAGGCTACACCATTGATCATAAGCGTTATAAAAATCTGAGCAAACCGGGCAAAAATCAGCGCTGGATTCGCGTTAATGGAGACTATGTCCTGATTAACACGCTTAATCACAGTATTGTGAAAATTATGTCAAATTGATTTGAGTAAATTGTCTAAATCTGAAGAGCGCTGCGGCGCTCTTTTTTAATCACCTATCCGCTGATATTTAAAATATTTGTTATTGCTTTGCAACAATCAGTTTTTTCTCCACATTTTGTCCCCATATTGTGAGGTATTGATTGAAGCTGAAATGAAAGAGATATGAAAAAATTCATCCAAAATGCGGTTTCTCCTTTTGTGATGTTTAGTGCGGGCCTTTTGTTGATTGGTTGTGAACAGGCCAATAAACTGGATGCAACAGAAAATGAAACGTCACCTTCCAGCGAAGTCTCCGAACAGGTCTCTACCCAGTCTGCTACAGAACCTTCAGCTACAGCCGAACTGAAAAGCGGCAACATGTTTTATATCGTCCGTGATGTTGCCGATATGCAATTGAAAACCGGTAACTATATTGAACAGCTCAAACAGACCCAAACGGATTTAGAAGCAGCGGTTTCCAATCATGACCAGCAGCAATTACAAAACACTGCAGAATCCTTAAAAACCCAGTTAAAAGGCTTTGACCAGGCACTCAGCAGCCTGAACCTGAAAAGTCAGGAAATTGATTCCATTCGTCAAAATTTGATGCAGGCCAATCAGCAAGTACTGGCTACGCCGTTTTTAAATGGCGAGCTTGACTTGACTCAGGTCGATTTGAAGAAAATTGAACAACAGATGGGTACGATCCAGATGGAAATGATTAAACTGGCCAGCATGATGATTCCTGAAGGTCAGAATGATTCAGGGCAAAATGAATCTAATCAGGAAAGTTAATTCCCCTGTAAATAAAGCCTCTAAAAATAAAGACCAATTCAGGGTCCTGCAGAATTGGTCTGTTTAAATTGAAGATTAAAGTCTCATATCAATTACGATACGGCCATCAATTTTACCCTGCTCCATACGTTCAAAAATATCGTTAATATTTTCAAGCGGTTCAACATGGATATGCGCCTTAACCTTGCCGCGCGCTGCAATATCCAGTGCTTCTTTCAAGTCCAGACGCGTTCCGACAATCGAACCGCGCACGGTAATCCCTTCCAGCACCATATTAAAAATCGACAAGTCAAAGGTTCCTGCTGGCAAACCGTTTAAAACCATCGTACCACCACGACGAACAATTGCCACCGCCTGTTCAAATGCCTTTGGCGATACCGCGGTCACCAAAACCCCGTGGCAACCCTCACCCGTGGCTTTCATGACTTCTTCCTTGACGTCCACGTTCAGGGCATTAATGGCTACATCGGCACCCAAGTTTTTGGCCAGTTCCAGTTTAGAATCATCCACATCAATTGCCACCACATTAAAACCCATGGTCTTGGCATACTGAATTGCCACATGGCCTAGGCCACCAATCCCGGAAATGGCCACCCAGTCCCCGGTTTTGGCCTCTGTCATTTTCAAACCTTTATAGACTGTCACGCCAGCACACAAAATCGGAGCAATTTCCAGCAGATCAACACCTTCAGGAATCACGCCGACGTAGTCACCATCTGCTAGGCAATATTCAGCAAAACTGCCATTCACTGAATAACCCGAATTTTGCTGCTTCTTACACAAGGTTTCCCAGCCTGCATAGCAATGATCGCAATGACCACATGCAGAATACAGCCACGGAACACCTACAATATCTCCCACCTTTAAATGCTCTACACCCTCACCGACCTCTATGACTTCACCCACACCTTCATGGCCGGGAACAAAAGGTAAAGTCGGTTTTACCGGCCAATCCCCATGCATGGCATGCAGATCGGTATGACAAACACCTGTTGCAATAATTTTCACCAGTACTTTGCCCGGACTGATTTTCGGAATTTCCAGTTCTTGTATTTGCAGCGGCTGGTTAAATGCCGTAACCACCGCGGCTTTCATTGTATTCGCCATATTGATGTTCTCCATATTACGCATACTGAGAAGACTCTTGTTAGAGGAGCCACAGCCCTACTATATCGAACAATAAATCATCAAAATGAGTGGATTTGTATCGGATTTGATCACTTTAGATGTGTTTGCCGTTCAGCAGTACAAGGTGTGCCGGCTCTAAAATGATTGTTTCTTATTTTGAAGCTGATTTGAAAAAAATCACTGGTAAGACTATAAATAACAGCAAGGCATAGCCAATCTTGCTAAAGTCGGGATTCGGGCAACGGATAAGAACTAGACATGTCACGTTTAACTTAGATTTTTACTAAGATTTATAGAGAGTGAACATAATTATTAAAGGTGATTTTTCATCTTAGCGATGAGGTTCATCCTTACCGACTCATGGATTTTACTGTACACGCCATTGTTTAAAAGCAGCCTGCATCGCTTGTTTTTCTTTAGATGAGGCTAGACGGCTTTCCATAGCAGAAAAATCACCTTTATACGCTGCAGCAACCATCGACTTTGCCAGTTCCTCAATACTCTTCCGACCGTACTGTTTATAGGCCAGGATTTCATCTTGCGTTAAAACCAGGTCCCAGCAGGATACGACCGAGCTCATATCCACTGCAATACTAAGGTAATAATGAATATCTTCTTGGTAAAGTTCCCAAAAGTGCGGTTCATGTTCGATAAGGTTCATCTAAAACCATAAGCATTCAAAGTAGATACTTTTAATCTATACCCAATATCTGCTTATAAGCTATGCAACTTTAGATATTATTTCTGCATTGTTGAAATGAAATTTATTGGCTTGAAATATCCCGGCAAAAGCCAATTTTCTGGAAGTAAAAACATGGGTATAGGTAATCTAAAAAGGTCGAGATACCAAGTTTGAATGAAGGAGGGAATGAGAGGCTTTTAAGCTAAACATTTATTAACTCTGCTCTGTTTTCCATTTTCACTATATATAATTAATATTTTTTATAAAAAACGTTAGCCACCCCTCATTTTTTCTATTATATGTATAAATAGCAAACACAGAAAAATATTTTATAACATGAAAAAAATGATTCTAGTGGTGGTCTGTTTAGCAATCATGGCGTATGGCGTGTTGCATTTCATCATGCCTGAAAAAGCTATGCCACGCTTAAATCAATTTTTTTCTCACCCTATAAAAGATGTTCAACTGATTCAAGACTGGCTCAAACATAATCAACAACAGCAGTTGTTATTGGTGGATGTCATCCAACCGGTCAGCCCAAAGCAAACTGGTCCTTATGTTGAATACATCAAACAACGAATTGAATTGAATCAACAAAATATTCAGCGTATTAAACTCAGTCACTACAAAAGCAAAGCATTTAAAGAAATTCAACAATTGGAAATTCATGCCTTGCAACAATGGAATAATCTCTATCAAAGCAATATTGTTGATGCTTTTGAACAGCAACAACGTTTTTTAGACTTGCCCATGAAAGAATTGCAACAACTGGACACTGAAGCACGTTACGCACTTCAACAACAAGAAATGAGCGTATTGCAACGGCTACAACAATTGGTCCAACAAAACAGCGATTATGTTGCAGATATTGACCATAACCTGCTTGGTGACTGGCTTGACTACCATTTGATGCAACATGAAATTCACCCGATCATTGTCGAAGGGCAAAATCCCTCCTCCACTGCCCCAGGGGATCGTTTAGAATCATTACAAGATTTGCAACTGTATAAACGTTTTCAGCCAGATACGGATGAATATAAATACATCATGGCGCTTTCAACTCAGCTTTGGCATGTTGAATATCCCGCTTCATCCAATCTGGCCACAGCAAACCCGCAACCTATTTCATATGCTGACCAATCTGGAGAAGAAATTATCGTTCCGGAAGATACACCCAAAGCTGAAAAATTGAAGCAACTGATTAAAACACAAGATGACAAAGTGAGTGATATGTTGTTCGGTCAACTCAGACAGGCTTTCTTTAAAGAAAAATAGAATTAAATATAGAAAATTCACTCTGCTTTTTAAGCAGGAATAATCTCTTGGGGAAGTAAAAAGAATTTAAAAATAAAAAAACCACCCTTTCGGGTGGTTTTTCAATCTCGAACCGTGTCTTATTGAGCGCGGTTTTTGATTTTGCGGATGGTTTCCAGCTGTGCAGCGGTTTCTGCAAGAGCAGCAAGCGCAGCAGCAGAGTCCAAGTCGCTCTTTTGATTTGCTAGCAATTGTTCAGCTTGTTTACGAGCTTCAATAATTGCGGCTTCATCAAGGTTGTCAGCACGGACTGCAGTGTCTGCAAGTACAGTAACAACGTGCGGTTGAACTTCAAGTACACCACCAGATACATAGATTAACTCTTCTGTACCATTTTCAAGCAGAACGCGGATTGCACCCGGCTTGAGTAAAGTTACCAGCGGAGCATGGCCAGGCATAATACCCAACTCACCACCAGCACCTTTAGCAATTAGCATAGTTACAGTGCCTGAGTACAAAGACTCTTTAACACTTACAACGTCACATTGCATAGTCGCCATGAGAATCTCCTAAATTAGGTAGCTAATTAAAGTTTCTCGGCTTTAGCAATCACTTCGTCAATACCACCAACCATATAGAACGCTTGTTCTGGGATGTGATCGTATTCACCAGCTAGAAGACCTTTAAAGCCACGAATTGTTTCTTTAAGCGGTACAAGTTTACCAGGAGCACCAGTAAACACTTCAGCTACGTGGAACGGTTGAGAGAAGAAACGTTGGATCTTACGTGCACGGTATACAGTAAGTTTGTCTTCTTCAGCCAATTCGTCCATACCAAGAATCGCGATGATGTCTTTCAATTCTTTATAACGTTGAAGAACGTTTTGAACTGAACGAGCAATTTCGTAATGCTCAGCACCTACAACTAATGGATCTAACTGACGTGAAGTAGAGTCAAGTGGATCGATCGCTGGGTAAATACCAGAAGATGCGATATCACGACTCAATACTACAGTTGCGTCCAAGTGAGCGAAGGTAGTAGCAGGCGATGGATCTGTTAAGTCATCGGCAGGTACGTATACCGCTTGGATTGACGTAATAGAACCAGACTTAGTCGATGTAATACGTTCTTGAAGAACACCCATCTCTTCTGCAAGAGTCGGTTGGTAACCTACTGCAGATGGCATACGACCTAGAAGTGCTGATACTTCAGTACCTGCCAGTGTATAACGGTAGATGTTGTCTACGAACAATAGTACGTCACGGCCTTTACCGTTTTCGTCTTTCTCGTCACGGAAGTACTCAGCCATGGTCAAACCAGTCAACGCTACGCGTAAACGGTTACCCGGTGGCTCGTTCATCTGACCGTAAACCATCGCTACTTTGTCAAGTACGTTAGAGTCTTTCATCTCGTGATAGAAGTCGTTACCTTCACGAGTACGCTCACCAACACCAGCAAACACAGATAAACCTGAGTGCGCTTTAGCGATGTTGTTAATCAACTCCATCATGTTTACAGTTTTACCAACACCGGCACCACCGAACAGACCAACTTTACCACCTTTAGCAAACGGGCAAAGTAAGTCAATGACTTTAATACCAGTTTCTAAAAGGTCAGTAGATGCTGCTTGTTCAGCATAAGAAGGTGCTTGACGGTGAATCGGCAAACGTTCTTCAGTTGCAACTGGACCAGCTTCGTCGATAGGGCGACCAAGAACGTCCATGATACGGCCTAAACATGCAGTACCTACAGGTACAGAGATAGGCGCGCCAGTGTTAGTTACGTTCAAACCACGTTTAAGACCTTCAGTAGATCCCATTGCGATGGTACGAACTACGCCATCACCAAGTTGTTGCTGAACTTCTAATGTAGTTTCAGTACCGTCAACTTGGAGAGCGTCATAGATCTTAGGAACGCTGTTACGTTCAAACTCGACGTCGATAACCGCGCCGATGATCTGAATGATACGACCGCTACTCATTGCTGTCTCCTCAATTCAAACTAATAATGTTAAACGGCAGCGGCACCACCAACGATCTCAGAAATTTCCTGAGTAATCGCGGCTTGACGCAGCTTGTTATAAATAAGTTGTAGGCTCTTGATCAGCTCACCCGCGTTATCTGTTGCAGCTTTCATTGCAACCATACGTGCAGACTGTTCACACGCGATGTTTTCAATCACGCCTTGATAAACCATAGACTCGATGTAACGAACCAATAAACCATTTAAAAGCTCTTCAGCTTCTGGTTCATAGATATAGTCCCAACCGTATTGACGGTTCAGGCCTTCGCTTTCTTCAGCAGCTGCTAAAGGAACGAGCTGCTCGATCTTTTGGTTTTGAGTCATGGCATTGACAAAGCCGTTTGACACCAGATAAATACGATCTAACTCGCCTTTATCATAAGCGTCCAACATCACCTGTACAGAACCAGTTAACTGTTCAAGACTTGGTGCATCACCTACGCTTGTAGTTGCACCAAGCACTTTACCGCCGTAGTTTTTAAAAAACGAAACCGCTTTTTGACCAATTAAAGCAAATTGAACTTCAATTGACTGCTCTTGTTGCTGTTGTACGTGTTTAACCACTTTTTTGAACAAGTTAATGTTCAAGCCACCAGCAAGGCCGCGATCTGATGACACAATGATATAGCCAACGCGCTTAACCGGGCGTTCAACCATATAACGGTGTTTGTATTCAGGGTTCGCTTGTACCAAATGAGCAATTACACGGTGCATATTTTCGGCATACGGACGGCCTTGAGCCATGCGCTCTTGCGCACGACGCATCTTAGAAGCTGCTACCATCTGCATCGCGCGAGTAATTTTCTGCGTGCTTTTGATACTAGCTACTTTGGCGCGAATTTCTTTTAAATTTGCCATACGCTTAACCTAGTATTCGAAAGCTCTTTCGAGCTTCCGAAGGTTGATCCGTGAACCAAACCAGAACTAAATTCAACAAAGTTGAAACTTAGTAAGTTTGAGTCGCTTTGAAGCTTTCAATACCTGCTTTGATTGCAGCTTCGATGTCTTTGTTGTAATCACCAGTTTCATCGATTTTTTGCATTAACGCAGCATTTTCTGAACGGAAGTAAGCAATTAACGCAGCATCAAATGCAACGATTTTCTTCACTTCAACGTCAGCCATGTAGCCTTCGTTAGATGCATAAATTGAAACAGCCTGGTCAGCAATTGAGTAAGGAGCATATTGTTTTTGCTTCATTAACTCAGTTACACGTTGACCATGTTCAAGTTGCTTACGAGTTGCTTCGTCAAGGTCAGAAGCGAACTGAGCAAACGCTGCCAATTCACGGTATTGCGCCAAAGCGGTACGGATACCACCAGACAATTTCTTGATGATCTTGGTTTGAGCAGAACCACCAACACGAGATACAGAGATACCCGCGTTCACAGCAGGACGGATACCCGCGTTGAACAATGATGTTTCAAGGAAGATCTGACCATCAGTAATCGAAATTACGTTTGTTGGTACGAATGCAGATACGTCACCGGCTTGAGTTTCAATAATCGGCAATGCAGTTAATGAACCAGTTTGGCCTTTAACTTCACCGTTAGTGAATTTCTCAACGTAGTCAGCAGATACACGAGAAGCACGTTCAAGTAAACGGCTGTGTAAATAGAATACGTCACCAGGATATGCTTCACGACCTGGTGGACGACGTAAAAGCAATGAAATTTGACGGTAAGCAACAGCTTGTTTAGACAGGTCATCATAAATGATAAGCGCGTCTTCACCGCGGTCACGGAAGTACTCGCCCATTGTACAGCCAGCATAAGGAGCCAGATACTGCATTGCTGCAGGATCAGCTGCAGCAGCTGCTACAACAGTTGTGTACGCCATAGCGCCAGTTTCTTCAAGCTTGCGCACTACGTTAGCAATAGTCGATTGTTTTTGACCAATAGCTACGTATACACATTTAATGCCAGAGTTTTTCTGAGCGATGATCGCATCGATCGCCATTGCTGTTTTACCAGTTTGACGGTCACCAATGATCAACTCACGTTGACCACGGCCTACAGGGATCATTGTATCTACTGATTTATAACCAGTTTGTACAGGTTCATCCACTGATTGACGCCAAATTACACCTGGTGCTACTTTTTCAACAGCATCAGTAAGTTTTGCATCAATAGGGCCTTTACCATCAATCGGGTTACCCAAAGCATCTACTACACGGCCTAAAAGTTCTGGACCAACCGGAACTTCTAATACACGACCTGTGCAACGCGCTTTTTGACCTTCTTGAAGGCTTAAGTAGTTACCTAAGACAACGGCACCCACTGAATCCTGTTCTAGGTTCAGTGCCATACCAAATAAGCCGCCGTCGAATTCGATCATTTCACCGTACATTGCATCAGCAAGGCCGTGAATACGCACAATACCGTCGGAAACCATAACAATGGTCCCTTCGTTCTTAGCGGTCGCGCTGGTGTCCAGATCGCCGATACGCTGTTTAATGAGCGCACTGATCTCGGATGGATTCAGTTGTTGCATTGCGCTATACCTCAATCTTTTTAAAGTTCAGTCTTCTTTTACGCAGTAATTTTTTATCAATAATTACGCAAGAAGACGAGTCCGCATTTTTTCAAGCTTGTTAAGCGCAGAATCATCTATCACTTGGTCGCCTGCACGAATAACTACACCAGCAATTAATTCTGGTTTAACTTCTACAGAAACATTTACCGCAGCGTTAAAGCGTTTTTTCAACGCATCTGCAAGTACTTGTTCTTGTGTAGAAGACAATGGGAATGCTGATTCAATCACAACATCCACAGTGTTGTTATTCTGTGATTTGAGCTGTTCGTATTCTGCTTCAATTTCAGGAAGAAGAGTCAAACGGTCATTTTCAGCAAGCAATGTCAAAAAGTTTGACACTGCTGCGGTTTGATCTTCACCTAAAACTTTAGCAAAAAGACTCACCTGCTCTGCAGGAGTAAGCTCAGGGCGATTTAAGTAAGCTGAAAATGCTTCGTCTTGCACCGCAGCACTGAGCAAAGTTAATGCATTTGACCAAGCGTCAGTTGCACCTTGCTCAGAAGCGTAAGCAAATGCTGCTTTAGCGTATGGGCGTGCCAACGTCAAGAGTTCAGCCATAATCCGCCTCTCTTAAAGTTTAGCAGCCAGCTGAGTCAGCATGGCATTGTGAGCTTCTGCGTCAACTTGCTGGGTCAGAATTTTTTCTGCGCCGGCAACTGCAAGAGCAGCAACTTGTTGACGTAATTCTTCGCGAGCAGCATTGATTTCAGTATCAACAGCTTCTTTCGCCTGTTGACGAATACGCTCACCTTCAGCAGCTGCTTGAGTACGCGCTTCTTCTACCAATTGCGCACCGCGACGGTTCGCTTGTTCGATCAATTGAGCCGCTTGTGCTTTAGCTGCGTCTAATTCAGCTTTCACTTGAGCTTGCGCATCGGCAAGGTCAGCTTTTGCTTTTTCAGCAGCGTTTAAGCCATCAGCGATTTTACGCTGACGCTCACTAATCGCATTGATTAGTGGTGGCCATACAAACTTCATGCAGAATGCGACGAAAATCGCAAATGCAATCGCTTGGCCAATCAATGTGAGGTTGATATTCATTGCTATTCCTCAATGGTTTAATTTAGGAATTAAGCTGATTAACCTACAAATGGATTAGCGAAGATGAAGAACAAGCCAATACCAACACCGATCATAGGCACAGCATCAAGAAGACCCGCGATTAAGAACATACGAGTTTGAAGTTGTGGAGCCAATTCTGGTTGACGAGCAACAGCTTCAAGGAAGCGACCGCCTAAAAGACCAAAACCAATCGCAGTACCTAAAGCACCGAAAGCGATCAAGATAGCAGATGCAATTGCAACTAGACCTAAAGTGAGTTCCATGATAATTCCTCAGAGGTTAGGTATATACCAAATTAAAGTAAAAAATTAAGCCCAACCATCCTTTGACAGTCAGGCAATACCATTAATGTTTTTCGCTAGCCATACTCAAGTATACGATAGTCAGCATCATGAAAATGAACGCCTGTAACGTAATAACAAGAATGTGGAAGATCGCCCAAGGCACAGACAACGCCCACTGGATCCAGAACGGTAATAACGCGATGAGGATGAAGATTAACTCACCTGCATACATGTTACCGAAAAGTCGTAGAGCCAATGAAACTGGACGTGCAAGGAATGTTACGAGTTCCAGAATCAAGTTCACTGGAATGAGCAACGCTTTTGCAACTGGGTTACTTGGGTTAAATGGGTTGAGTGCTAACTCGCCGACGAAACCGCCGATGCCCTTTTCACGGATGCTATAGAACAAGATAAGCACAAATACCGACAATGACATACCAAGGGTAACGTTAGGGTCAGTAGATGGAACGATCTTGAAGTAAACGTGATGCGGGTCCATGCCAAATACATTTGCACCGATCAGTTGAGCTGTATACGGGATAAAGTCAACCGGGATCAAGTCCATTGCGTTCATGAGGAAAATCCACACGAAAATGGTCAATGCAAGTGGTGCAATTAAGCGTGACTTGCCATGGAAAGTGTCGCGGACACTTGAGTCAACAAACTCGATGATCATTTCGATTGCAGACTGGAACTTGGTAGGAACACCAGCGTTTGCAGCTTTCGCTACTAACCAGAACAACAAACAGAAAACCACACCGAGAGTGATAGACCAACCCATTGAATCCAAGTGAATAGCAGTGAACCCCATCTGTTGAGCTTCATCAGCAGTCTCAGCCAATTTCCAAGAACCATCAGGCATTTTGCCATAGGTTAAATTGGTCAAGTGATGCTTGATGTACTCGGTCGAAGTAAGGGCATGTTCTTCAGCAGCCATAAATCACACCTGGTCAATGTCAAATACTAAATAGAGAGAACGAACATCGCGTGCTGCCTGATATCTCGTTCATCTCCTAAAAAACTTTTCAATTTTTTGTTGTGTTTAAACTTATTTCCGGAGTCGTGACGCCCAAAAAGGTGCGACCCACGTCATCGTCTGAACAAGTATAAATCCACAAAACAATGCCACCGCTGACAACGGTTTGACAGTGCTTAAAATTAAAATGAAACCAACAATCACAATTGCAAACTTGCCCATCAAGCCTCTATACATGTTCGACAGAACCTGTTTTGAAGCCCGTGCACCTGCTGCTCGAAACGATTGCCAAGAAAAATAACAACTTGCAAGCCAGCACACCAACGCACCAAGTGCGGCGCTGTAAGCTGCAGTTGAGTCTTTCACGACCCACGCTATCAAGGCTGAAACAGGAATCATGCATGCTTGTAAAATGACTAAAGCTT
This sequence comes from Acinetobacter sp. T_3_1, assembly GCF_025377055.1. NCBI lineage: Bacteria > Pseudomonadati > Pseudomonadota > Gammaproteobacteria > Moraxellales > Moraxellaceae > Acinetobacter > Acinetobacter sp. T_3_1. Next base: position 22,552 of record NZ_JACHVD010000005.1, read on the forward strand.
TCGCTAATCGTCGGTCAATCATGCGACTAGTTCGGCTCATTATTTATTCACTCACAGCATTCATGCTTGACAAATTTAGCTGATGATCGTTTTTAATCGCAGGCATTATAGAGTTACACCCCTGAACATGCAATCTTTTCCCGACCTAAGTCGGATTTTTTTCGTTGCATAAATCGCTTTTCAACTCATCCATTGCTGCTTAATTTTTGCATCATTTCCGTGCATTTTGTACACACTTATAGGTTTGATCGGCAAGTTTCTTCCACGCCAGCACGAAATCCCCTTCCCCGCCCATACTTTCATCAACCGCCTGGAAAGTCACCGGATTCAATTTCTGGTACTGGTTTTTGCTGGCATGCCCTTCTGCCAGAAGGCACATATTGCGAGCCGGACGGCTATCATTTAAATACTTGATTTGGGCAATAGTCGGTGCCACATGCGGATCATCAGTCAATGCACCGGAAAACTTCAGGTTTAAAGCACGTTCCAGATATTGATAGGCATCGTGATATGCCCAATACGGTTTCACTGTCGCATTGCTATTGTATTGCTGTGCACTCAGCAGCATCTCTTGGGCAAAGCGTTTGGCATTGGCCCAGTAGGCTTCTTTATATTCCGGTAATTGCTGTGAACGCAGGGCTGCAATAAAAAAGCCGATGCGTACCGCATTGTTGGGATCGAGCCACACATGCGTATCGACCGTATTGTTCAACGCCACGCCACGGGTAGTACGCTGCGGCAGGGTTTGCACAATCCCTGAATCCAGAATGGCAATCGCTTTGGGCGTATCGGATAACAGCTTGTTCAGGGGCGCTTCATGTGCCTTACCCAGCCAGATCACCAGTGAGGCGTCCAGAATGGCTTTGCGATGCGCTGGCGTCAGGGTAATGTCATGTCCAGACTGATCTCCCAGCAAGAGCACAGGCTTCTCCACGCCCTGAGTCACTTCCTGAGCAATCAGATAAATTGGATGCGTAGAAACCACCAGACTTTGTGTCCAGCCAAAGCTACTGAATAAGGCTAGCGCACAAAATGCAAAAAAACGGGACATAGAAGAAAATCACCAAATATTCAATAAGTGTTATAATATAACGAATCGACAAAAATACCTACGTTTAATCGAAACGGGTATTGCTTCATGTTAAGATTTAATGTCCTTTGATTTTTATAAATTTCGCACTTGAGGTTTTGCTATGAGCTTATGTTCGCACGAACATCACAATGCATTACATGGCGTACATGACCATCATAATATAGCAACACGCCTTGCTGAAGCAGAAAGTCTCTGTGCAATGACTGGCGCACGCTTAACCCCATTACGCAAAGAAGTGCTGGAACTGATTCTAAATGCCAGCGGCCCCATGGGTGCCTATGACTTGCTGGCTAAAATCAAGAGCGAATCTGACCGTCCTGCTGCGCCACCAACGGTATATCGTACTTTGGACTTTTTACTGGAAAAAGGCTTAATCCATCGTCTCACCTCGATTAATGCCTATATTCCTTGTTGTCATCCGCGTGAAGGACATCAGGCGGCATTTTTAATCTGTACTGTTTGCAAAAATGTAAAAGAAGCCTCGGCTCAGGGTTTATTAAAACAGTTAGATGAACTTTCAGCCTCTGATCAATTTACTGCACAACACAGTATTATTGAAATTTCTGGGATATGTCAGCAGTGCCACAACAAACAGTAACCGTCAATCCGCTGATTGCCCTGGATAAAATCAGTGTACGGATTGATGACCGTGACATCTTAAAGAATGTAGATTTCGCCTTGCATGAGCGGGAAATTGTCACGCTGATCGGTCCGAATGGCGCGGGAAAATCTACCCTGATTAAAGTGCTGTTGGGGATTGTAAAAGCCAATTCAGGCAAAATTCATAGCCATAAAAAACTCAAGTTTTCCTATGTGCCGCAAAAGTTTAATCCATCACACAGTCTGCCTTTGCGTGTGCAGGATTTACTGGCTTTAGAACACTGCGATGCGGATATCAAAGCAGAAATTATTCGCGATACCGGCATTACCAAATTGCAGGATTGTAAAGTTCAGCAGCTTTCAGGCGGGGAACGGCAACGGGTGTTACTGGCACGAGCTTTACTGCGTTTGCCCGATGTACTGGTGCTGGATGAACCGATGCAGGGTCTGGACATTCAGTCTGAAGCCGAACTGTATGAATATGTCAGAAGCCTGCCGATCAAATATGGCTGTGCCGTGTTGATGGTCTCCCATGACCTGCAGTGGGTGATGCAGGGTACACATCGGGTCGTGTGTTTAAATAAACACATCTGTTGTAGCGGCTTGCCGGAAAACGTGCAGCAACACCCCGAATATCAGGCCATTTTTGGTACCAACCGCGTGTTCTATCAGCATCATCATGACCATTGCGCACATGGTGACAGTGCGACACCTTGTCAGCACGATTCTCGCCCACATATTCACCCTGAACCGGAAGCTTAAGCCATGATGGAATGGTTACAACTCTTGTTACCTGCATGGACCATGGGAACCCTGTTGGTGTTTCTGACGGCTCCGCTGGGCTGTTTAATGTTATGGCGACGGATGTCTTTTTTTGCCGATACCATGGCACATGGCACTTTATTGGGCGTAGCGATTGCGGGTGCTTTAAGCCTGCCGTTATGGTTAGGGGTGAGCTTTCTGGCCTTTTTACTGGTGGCCATTTTATGGGTACTGTATGACCCGCGCTTGCCGAATGATGCCTTGTTGGCTTTATGTTCAGCCACCCTGCTCTGCTCAGGCTTACTGTTTATTCAACATATTCCAAGCCTAAGACCTGAACTGCTGAGTTATCTGTTTGGAGATCTGCTGCAAATTTCCTGGTCAGACTTGCCGGTGTTTGCACTGGTGATCATTGCCGCTTTAGCGGTGCTGTATATAAACTGGAAAGCCCAAATTCAGATTGCGATTGACCCGGATATGGCGGTGAGCGAAGGCGTAAATGCCAAATGGCAACGTCTGGTGTTTATGTTGCTGCTAGCCCTCTTTACCGTATTGGCTTTGCGTGCAGTCGGTTCATTGTTGATGGGCGCTTTACTGGTGATTCCGGCATTAACGGCACGTTTACTGGCAAACTCGCCTAAACAGATGGTGGTGTGGGCTTTTGTGATTGCACAAATCGGGATTAGTGTCGGGCTATGGTCCAGTGCCGGTTTAGACACCTCAACAGGCTTAACCATTGTCCTGACCATGGCAATTTTGTTTGCGGTGATTTTTGCCGTGCAGAAAGTGAAGAAGATGGCTTAGTCTTTCCTATATATCCATCATTTTTAAGGTACTTTTATTTTTTAAAATCTCTCCTTTGCGAACTCAGCATATCTTGAAGATTGTTACTTTCTTAAAAGAGAGGGAAAACTATTTTTACTGATGCACCAGACTCAACAAACTCGCCGCACAGGCAAACAACACGGCAAAGGTACGGTTTAAAATTTTCTGCTGTTTCGGCGATTTCAGCAAACGCAAAACTTTGGCCGCCAAGCCTGTATAGCCCGCCATTACAATCAGGTCAATTGTAACCATTGTGACTGCCATAATCAGATACTGAATCCACTGCGGTTTAGACAAGTCTAGAAACTGTGGCAATACGGCCAATAAAAACACAATGGCTTTCGGGTTGCTCATATTGACCAGAAAGCCATACAAAACCAGTTTAGGAATCGACTTATTCGGCTGTTCCTGCTGAATTTCAATAGATTGTGCAGGTGCTCGCCATTGCAAATAAGCCAGATATAACAAGTACAACACCCCAAACCATTTCACCACCAAGAAAGCCCAAGGTGTGGTGGCAAATAGCACCCCTACCCCTGCAGCAACAATTCCGATTTGTACTAAGAGTGCCAGCTGTAAACCCAGTGCATTCCAATAGCCACGGCGAAAGCCATAATTCAGACCACTGGACATGGAAGCAATTGCACCTGCTCCAGGAGAAATGCTGATGACCCAACATGCCAGCATATAGGCGAGCCAAACTTGGTAAGACATAAAAGATAAGGAGATAAAAAGACCGGCTTATTATATGACTTTTCACCTTTTAAATGCTTGAAAAATTGATCTTCAAAAATAAGCATTGGGCTATTCACCTTGGCAGTGATAAGGCACAATAAAGCCAGCCACGTATTTTATAAAAATTGTTAGGAGCCTTGTATGACTGCCCAATCTGTAATTTTACCGTTACCTTCAGATCATGCCCGGTTTATTGTTTTACGTTTAAAAGACTTAACGATTGATGAGTTAAAAGAAAAACTTGCAGATTTATTTAGCACACGTGACCGTTTAATCACGCAGCACCCAAATGCACAGATTAAAACAGGGGTCGCCTTTGGTCCGGAGCTTTGGACAAGACTTTATCATCAAACTCCTGCCGGCTTTAAGCAGTTAGATCCCATTCAAGGTGCATTCCAGATGCCTGTTGTTCCTGCTGACGTGCTGATTCATATTGCTAGTGCACGCGCAGACATCTGTTTTGCCTTAAGCCAGTCCTTTTTTGAAGGCATTCAAGACAAAGTGGAAGTACTGGATGAACGGGTATGTTTCCGTTATTTCGACGGGCGTGACATTACCGGCTTTATCGATGGTACGGAAAATCCGCAATTCCCGGATGACCGTGCCGAAGTCGCTTTACTCGGTGAAGATGCCGGAGTTTTTGCTGATGGTTCATTTGTATTTGCACAGCGCTATGCACACAACCTGGAAAAATGGAAAAAATTAAAAGTGGACGCTCAGGAAAATGTGATGGGTCGAACCAAGTTAGAGTCGATTGAACTGGATGATGAGGTGAAGCCGGAAAATGCCCATATTGCCCGGGTTGTGATTGAAGATGATAAAGGCGACGAAATGGAAATTTTACGTCACTCCCTTCCTTATGGAGAAGGCCGTGGTGACCAAGGTTTGTTCTTTATTGCCTATACCAAAAACTTAAACATTATTGACCATATGCTGGAACATATGTTTGGTACAGCTGGGGATGGCATTCATGACCGCCTGCTTCACTTTGTGACACCAATGGACGGGGCTTATTACTTTGCGCCGAGTGAAGAGTTGCTAGAAGAAGTTTTGGAAGGGTGAATATAATAATTTTTTAAAAAAGCTTCAATTAAGATAAATTTAGTTGAAGCTTTTAATAACATCTCATCAATATTAATAATAAAATTATAAATAATTTATCTTTTTTAATTTACAGTCTCGGAAATTAACTTATATTTTCACCTTGACTTTATCACAATTCCTTTTTAAATTAATTGTTTATCAGCTCTTTTGTCTATTTATAGTTTTTTAAAAATTTCATTCTCTTATGATTTTCTTGAGCATAACAATCAATTAAATAAATGGGTGCTTCTCTCCCACCTTCGGCCTCTTTATATTCAGCTGTACATTTATTTTTTCGGTTTTCCAACCATACTCTTTGACTTATTAATAGTTCTTTTTTCTTAACCTTATTCATTAGTTTAATTTTTTCTTTATAATTTATATTTAAAATTTTATCTGACTCTAAATAATCCCTTGAAACACAATACATTAAATCCTCTTGCATGGGACTTCCTTCTTTACATTTTACTTTTAAAGCATCTTTATACAAAAAATCTTCAGGAATAACTGCATAAGCATTTAAAGAAACCAATAAAATTAAACAAAATAAAAATTTATTTATAACAATCACATTTTAATCCTTTTTCAAAAATTTTTGCTTCATCTTCTCGTCTTGCTTGTAAACCTCTATTTTGTTTTGTTGTCCACAAACGTTTCATACTTCTTAAAGATATGGGAACATTAGTTCCCCTTTTTTTCAAGTCTTCCTGAATTTCTCTCATTTCTTTTCGTCTATTTCCTTTAAGACCTATATATCGATTATATACAAGCGATAAAATAGCACCTTGACAATGAGGATGATATTTTAAAATATCGGGGTAAATTTTTAATGTATCTTCTGCATATCTTTTCTTTACTATCATTACCATATCATAAGCTTTATCTTTACTTATCGTAATATCAGATAGACCACTAACTAAGGCTTGTGCAGATACACCTTTTTTCCCTTGAGCTTTTAGTAAGCGTTGAATCTGATTTGGAGTATAATACAGAGCTAAATCTTTATTAATCTGCTCTGTACTCTGTTGTCCCAAATCATAACCATATCCTAGTGTTACCCCACTTCTACCATCTCCACCTTTACTCGGCACATAAGGTTGAGATTCATATTTTTCCCATTTTAAAATTGATTCAAGAGATTCTTTTGAAATAATCATTGTGCCTAAAGATGTTTCAAAAGAATATGTTTGGACAATACATTCAGAAGAACAACCTTTATGGTTAATGCTTTTATTTATGACTGGTTTATGTTGCTGAGTACTTCCATTCGTTAAATCCACATCTAAATGCAACTTAACTGAACTTTCCTTTATTCTTTTTGGTAAATAATTTACCGATTTGAGTGGAGTGCCATCAGGCTTATATACTGTTATCTTCAACCATTTTCCAATATGACCACGAACTAGAATTTTTCCATTTGAAGTGGTGATTATATTTTTTTCTTTACCCTCTAAAGCCAATATTTCAACATTGGTTTTTTCTACAATATATTTATTGTCATTTCTATCTAGCAAAGTGATCGTCGATAAACTCTTAAAATTATCGTAAGGTTCATCTAATTGAATAAGCATTGGCTGTTTAAAACCACTACCAGAATTTACAGATTTTTTTAAAATAAATGTATCACCCGATGTCAGAACTAAAATTTCGATGTCCCGATTTGGAGAAGATTCTATTTCTACAAGTCCTTCTTCATTCGTAGAACGTTCAAAAGACTTTTTCCCTTTAGGACGCGATTGTATAGGAAAGTTGCTCATCACTTTTCCATGATGATCAACCACCTTAAAAAAACTCTTTACGGTTTTCCTCTGAGGAGTTTTTATGTTTTCTTGTCGATATTCTTCAATCGTTTTGGGTAAATAGACTTTTACCGGATGACTGGCAGATGAGCTTACAGATGAATTCATCATTTTAAAAACTGTATATTCTTTAGCATTCGGTGGTTTAGCTAAAATTTCGATTGTTCTATTAGCAGAAGCCTGAAAGATGAAAAAACCCTTTTTATCTGTCTTTTGCTGGTTTTCTCTGTTTGATCCTTGATAACGGGACTTTACATTTAGATTAATAATTCGTTGACCGGATTTATCATAGAATTTAGAAATAATTGTGACCAAACTACTCATTAATCAAAATCCTCTTCTGTGTAAACTTCATCGTCTTCTAAAATTTCCTCTTCTGTTTCTTCTATCAGCTCATCACCATTATCGTTTGATATGTCCTGACTTAAATAAGTATTTAAAGAGTTAAATCCCAAGGCGGTAAATTCTGCCTGTTGTGGCGTATAGAACCTGAATGAACTCATATTTTTATTGATATCTAATTCATTTTTAATACTTTTAATTAATTTCCCCTCTGATTTATCCACGATAAAAATTTCCTTTTCACCCATAGAAGGTCGGTTCCAGATATAATCAATTTGATTGCTATAAGGCGTTTCAAGCATTGGTAAACTTACCTGAGGTGTCGGCACTTTATCCCCTCCCACAAAACTATGCTGCCCTGCCTTACTTTCAAACTTGCCACCTGTAGTCGTAAAAATACCTTCTGCATTAATCTTTAACTGTGAACCACCCGCTGTCAGTACAATCTCTTGTGGGCTGATAAGCTCAATTCTATCTTCGGTCGAAATCAGCTTAACAACCTTACGGGCTATGGCTTCAATGGCATCATCCTGTGCCTGCAGCTCGACTTTGCCTTTCGCAGCATATGCCCTCACCCCCTGCTGCGCTGCAAACAGGCTGATCTTGTCTTGAGCATGGCTAATGAATGATTTTTGCGTTGAAAAATTAATTGCATCTCTGGCAGTTTGGCTGATCTGTCCATCTGCCGAGAGATGTAAATCTTGATTGCTTACACAAGCGATGGAGTTTGGCGCTGCCAGAATCATCAAGGCCTGCTTAAAAGCATTTGCTTTAGCTTCATCCCTGTGTTCCATCTGCTCCAGGAAATGCTTTAAATTGTCTAGAACAGTGAGTGAATCCGTTTGCTGATTTTTCGCCACATCACTTAAGCTTTTTGAATAATTGAAACTATTTTCAAGCTGACGTTTAGCCTGATTCACATCCAAATGATGACCTGTCGCGGTATCTTGTTTATGTGTGGAAATGAGCAGACCTTCACCCGCCCGAACAGCGCCCCATTGATCCGTTCTTAGCTCAAAGCCTTCTCCACGGCCCTCACTGGTCTCGGCAGCTTTGGGATGGCTGAGATGCCCCAAATTCAGCTGACTTGCGCCATGGCTGCTTTGCAATTGGGTACTGATCTGTCCAGTGGTGTCATCAAAACGTAGCTGGTTAAAACCGTTTCCATCCACCTCTTGCGAGCGAATACCACTGAGCTTTTTGGTGTCCGGTAACTGCCCCTTGCGATCAAACATGCTCTGATGGCGTTCCGCCTCATGAATCCGCCCTACCACAAAAGGCCGGTCCACATCCCCTTCAAAGAAGTCAATCACCACAATTTCACCAATCCGCGGATGAAAACGTGCACCATAACCTTCACCTGCCCACGGGGTCAGCACATCTACCCAGGCTGAATCGGTATCATTGTCATTGCTGCCGGCTCCGCCATCATGTGCATGATCTTCGCTACGGGTAAACATAAAGCGGACTTTGATTCTTCCCCACTGATCCACATAAATGCTTTCACCTTCCGGACCGACCACTCTGGCCCGTTGCGGATAGGCAACCGGCCGGTGATTTAGGGGATGATATTCAGGCAGCACAGCAATATTGCGTCGCACCAGATACAGCTCATTCCCCTGCCGTTCCTCTCCCGACGGTTGCCAACGGCTTAAACTTACCAAGCTATCCACTTGCCGATGAATGTCTTTCGGCAAATTATTCTGGTTATAAAACGACTTGCCTAAAATCAGGAATTCCTTGTCTGAACCCGAATGCCGGTCAATTTCAGGATGATCCAGCAATTCAAACCAGTAGCCGACATGGGCATCACGCACACTGCTCTGCGCAGTAAAATATTTGGCCTGCAAGTCCTGGTACTGGCTCAGTTGCCGATTCAGTTTTTCCAGTTGCTGACTGCCTGCAGTGGTGGCCTGATCCGCACCGGTTAAATCCGCTGTCCATGCAGGACTCATGCTCCAGACCTGTTCCAGACTTAAAGTTTCATTGTCTTGCAATTCACTATGTTGATGATGGCTAAGCAGAGAATGACTTTGATCCTGCGATAAGGTCTGGGCTTGCCAGCGCTGTACCTGTACGGCGGTCGACTGCAAGGATCGTTCGGCAATAAAACCGGTAATGCTGTCAAAAGCCTCTGTTGCATGGCTGCGATGAAAGCGCACCGATGTTCTTTTTAAGGCATTAAACTCATGTTTTTCATCAATTAAACGTAATTTCTGCGCTTGAATTGCTGTGGCCGAACTGGCAACGACATGTTCGGCTTCATCAATCAGCCAATTGATGCCTTCGCTGCGCCACAGCCGGGTTAAAAATTCATAATCGGTTTCATTGGCCTGCATCACAAAAGGACGTACATCATAGTCTCGGCTCAGACCTTGCATATTTAAACTGAGGCTGGCTGCAAACAGGCGACTTTTGCCTTGCCATTCCTTAAACAGGATTTCACTGATATCGCGTACACTTTTGTTGATAAATACACGACTATTACGGCGCTTGTGCCACAGTGCCGTCGCATCTTCAAGGGTCAGTTGATACAGGGTCAGTGCGCCATCACTTTGACCCTGGCTGGCAGCAGTAATCACGCCCGTCATCCGGGACAACTCGCCGGTATCCGTCACCTGGTCCACAGCCACCTGCCCGCCAATAAATTGTTTGAGCGCAATATGGGCATGCGTCGACAGGCACATCAGTTCAGCTTTTAAGCCCTGATTGATGCGGTGTTGCCCTTCAATGCGTTGAATAAAGACCTGAGCATTCAGCAATTCATTGGAAAACTGGATGTGCAGGGCGCGCTTTTGCAAACTTAAGCCCATACTGTCCATCAGCATGTGAATATTCTTTAACATCATGATTTATTATTGTTATAGGGTTATTTTAATTTGAGACGCATTCTAGAAAATGTTGTTTTTTTAGTCCAGTAGGTTTTTTGTTAATTTTATCCATCAGCGCAATTCTGTTAAATGAATGAAATTAGATAAAAAATGTGCAGAGATTAAAGCCATTGCTTTATTCTGCTGCGAGACGCTTGCTGTTACACTGAAAAGCATAAGAATATTGAAGAGCTCGGGTCATGATTGAGATTCATTCCAAACTACCGGCACAGGGTGTCACCATTTTCAGCGTAATGACCGCCATGGCGCATCGCCTGAATGCCTTAAATCTCTCTCAAGGTTTTCCCGACTTTGCCGCACCACCTGCCCTACTCCAAGCCTTAAGCCAGGCGACAATGGATGGTTTCAACCAATATGCACCCAGTGATGGCTTGATTTCACTACGTGAACAGGTGGCCCAGCAATTTTTAAAACGCGATCAACTGGTGATTGACCCCATTACTGAAATCACCATCACGCCTGGAGCCACGATTGCTATTTTTGTTGCCATTCAGGCGCTGATTCATGCTGAAGATGAAGTGATTATTTTCGACCCCTGTTATGACAGTTATGGTCCCAGCGTGAAACTGGTGGGGGGTAAGGCCGTTCACATTTCCCTGACAGCCCCACAATTTTCAGTGGACTGGAACCGGGTAAAAGATGCCATCAATGACCGGACCCGGATGATCATTGTGAATACCCCGCACAATCCAAGCGGTGCCATCTGGTCACGTCAGGATTGGTTAACTTTAATTGAACTGATTCGGGATAAAAATATCATTGTCCTATCCGACGAAGTTTATGAACACCTGATTTATGACGGTCAGAAGCATTATTCAGCCTTGTCCTTTCCGGAACTTCGCGACCGCAGCATAGTAATCGGTTCATTTGGTAAAACCTTTCACGTGACCGGCTGGAAAACCGGATATTGCATTGCCTCGCCTGAACTGACGAAAATATTCAGACAAGTGTATCAGTTTGCCAGTTTCTGCGGCGTGACACCGGTACAGATGGCGCTGGCCACGTTTATGCAGCAGCATCCGGAGCATATTGAGGGACTTGCAGAGTTTTATCAGGATAAACGTGACCTGTTTAATTCAGGCCTGCGAAATTCGCGCTTTCATTTTACCCCTTCACAAGGGACATATTTCCAGAACCTGAATTACAGTGCCATCCGCCCCGATCTGGATGATGTCGAGATGTGTAAGTTCTTGGCCGAACAGCATGGCATTGTTGCCATTCCCATATCGGTGTTTTATCAGCAGGCACCGGAAAATTTACGTTTAATCCGCTTCTGTTTTGCCAAAAAAGATGAAACTTTAGAGCAGGCAACCGCCATTTTATCGGCTGTTTAAATGCATCATTTGCAATCAAATTCCGCCTTGATTACCGAAAAACTAAGGCTTGTTTAAGCTAACTCAGGTAGGGTTAGCAATAGAACCAAAAGATATAAAAAAATTACAGGATGTTCCATGCCCCATCATCAACCTCTGGTCAGCCAGCAGAAACTCTGGAAAACATTTTTAGTTTTTCTGTTGCCCTTGATTGCGACCAATATTTTGCAAAACCTGTCAGGAACCATTAATACCATTTTTGTCGGGCAAATGATGGGGGTGAAGGCCATTGCAGCGGTGGCTGTATTCTTTCCGATTTTGTTCTGCCTGCTGGCTTTTGTGATTGGACTTTCCTCAGGAGCAACGGTATTGGTTGGGCAGGCCTGGGGAGCGCAAAATATTGAAAAAGTGCGCTATGTGGTGGGGTCTACCCTCTTTATGACCTTAACTGGCGGCAGTATGATTGCGCTGTTGGGGGTGCTTTTTGCCAAGCATATTTTACTGGCTCTGGGTACAGCGCCTGATGTCATGCACCTGTCGTTGCCTTTTGTACAGTGGATGATGGCTGGTAGCCCCTTATTATTTATTTATATTATTTACACCTCCATTTTACGTGGCGTCGGTGACAGTACCACCCCGCTAATTGCTTCTGGCATGACTATTCTGATTGGTGTGCTCGTTACGCCTGTGCTGATTGCAGGCTATTTTGGCTTTCCGAAAATGGGCATTATTGCTCCGGCAATTGCGACCGCTGTCGGTTATCTGGCGGTACTGGTGTTTTTGGCCATGTATCTGAATAAAAAGGATCATCCGCTCAAGCCTGACCGTCATTTGCTCAGCCATATTCGCCATCACCCAGAACTGAGTAGAATTATTCTGCGTTTGAGCATTCCTACCGGGGTGCAGATGGTGACCACTTCGGTTGCCGGACTGGTCATTGTCGGACTGGTCAACCGTTATGGTTCACATGCAACCGCGGCCTATGGGGCAGTCAATCAGGTGCTGAACTACATTCAATTTCCCGCCCTGTCTATTTCAATTGCCGCTTCCATTTTTGCAGCACAGGCCATTGGTGCAGGAAAGTCGGATCTGCTCAACAAGGTTACGCGTACTGCACTCGGGATGAATATCGTCATTACCGGCGGATTAGTGGCTTTGGCTTATCTGTTCTCCAAATATCTGATGGCGCTGTTTATCACCGACCCGACGGTGGTGGTCCTGGGGCAACAATTATTGTTTATCGTGCTGTGGTCCATCCTGTTTTTTGGGGCCAGCGCCATTTTTGCTTCCATCATGCGTGCCAGTGGCACCGTGACCCTCCCCATGCTGATTAATATCGCCGCGATTTTATTGATTGAAGTGCCCTGTGCCTACCTGTTCAGCCGATGGTGGGGTTTGCAAGGGATCTGGTATGCCTATGCTTTGGCCTTCGTCATCTTGTGCATCATGCAAGGGCTGTATTACCAATTTGTGTGGAAGAAAAAGACTGTAACCGCCCTCATTTAAACTGCTTACTGATTTAAAAAAGATTTGCCGGAATGCTTTAGAAATAGGATGAATGCTCTTATCCCATATAGGTTATAAGGATTTAATTTTATCGTATTTTTCAAGCCTGCTGTTCCTTGTTATAAACCTGTTGAAAATCAATGATTACAACAGAGTATGACCATGGCAAAACGACAAATTAAACTGGGTGCTTTTATTCCAACCACTTCACAGCACGCTGCGGGCTGGCGCCATCCGCAGTCACGTCCACAGCATCATTTAAGCATTGATTATGCGATTGAACTGGCAAAAACTGCCGAGAAAGGTTTGTTTGATGCTTACTTCCTTGCCGATGGTTTGTCGGTGAATTGGAGTCATGGGGCTTCCAAAAGCAAGCAAAGTATTGGCTATAGCGACAAGGTGGTCGGTTTTGAACCGGTGACCTTGTTTGCTGCCATTTCAGCTGTGACAAAACATATCGGTTTTATTGCCACTGCATCCACCACCTATGAAGATCCCTACCTTTTGGCCCGTAAATACGCCTCTTTAGATCATATTTCCAAAGGTCGTGCAGCATGGAATGTGGTCACCACCATTTCGGCGGATACAGCACGCAACTTCGGCTTAGAAAAACACCCTGACCCAAAAATCCGTTATGAACGCGCGGATGAGTTTATTGAAGTGACACAAAAGCTTTGGGATTCCTGGGAAGATGATGCTTTTCTTTATGATAAAGAAAGCGGTCAATTCTTCGATGCAGACAAAGTGCATGAACCCCTGCATACAGGCAAACATTTCAGCGTGCAAGGTCCACTAAATGTGTCTCGCCCACCACAAGGTTACCCGGTGATTGTGCAAGCCGGTCAGTCGGAAGATGGCCGCGAACTGGCAGCAAAATATGCCGAAGTCATTTTCACCGCACAGCAGACTTTGGAAGACGCCCAAGAGTTCTATCGCGATGTGAAAAGCCGTCTGTTGAAATACAGTCGCCATCCAGATGACTTAAAAATCATGCCGGGCGTATCGGTTTTTGTGGCAAGAACTGAACAGGAAGCCCAGGAAAAATACCAGTTATTAAACAGCCTGATTCACCCGGATGTTGGCCTAGGCTTACTTTCCGGTTTGGCAGGCCATATTGATCTTTCAAAATTTGACCTGGATGCCCCCTTCCCGCAACTGGAAGAAGCCGACCTCAACTTCTCTAGCCGTCAGCAGATGATGATTGATATTGCACGCAAGCATAACTTTAGCATTCGCCAGCTGTATGAATATATTGCCTCGGCACGCGGTCACTGGACACTCATTGGTACACCTGAACAAGTGGTCGATCAATTACAGCAGTGGTTTGAAAATGAAGCCGCAGATGGCTTCAATGTCTTGCCGCCGTCTACCCCTGCCGGCCTGGACGATTTTGTGAATTTGATTGTGCCTGAATTGCAGCGTCGCGGTCTGTTCCGTACTGCATATGAAGGAACTACTTTGCGTGAAAATCTGGGCTTAAAACGCCCTGAAAATCAGTATATCCTTGCCAGACAGGCAAGCAAAGCGTCTTGATTGAGCTGAAACACATGTTCCGCTTGGAGCATGTGTTTTATACCCATAAAAAAATTATGCCTTTTTCATCCTCAGCATATTCAATGCAAATTTTAAGCTGAATACATGACAACACAACAACAGCCAAGCTGTTGATATAACAACAATAAATTAAACAAAAAATATTAAATATATGATTTTTAATACTTATTTTCTTGGCACGCTCTTTGAACTAGATAAAACCATACCCCACCACATAGAACAGGTTTTCACATGTCAAAACGTCAAATACGCTTAGGGGCTTTTGTACCCGGAACATCACAACATGTTGCCGGCTGGCGCCATCCGCAAGCTCGTCCACAAGACAGTCACAACTTAAACTATTTTATAGAACTGGCCAAAACGGCTGAACGCGGCTTATTTGACGCCTATTTCCTGGCGGATGTTCCCGTGACCGTCGATCCGGAGACCACACCGAACCTGGGTTTAACCGGCGGTTTTTCTGCGGGGCTTGAGCCTGTTTCCCTGTTTTCTGCCCTGGCAGCTGTGACCAAGCATATAGGCTTTATCGCTACAGCATCGACCACTTATGAAGAGCCTTATAACCTGGCACGCAAGTTTGCTTCACTCGATCATTTATCCGAAGGCCGTGCTGCCTGGAATGTGGTCACGACTGCGGGCATCCCTGTGGCTAAAAATTTTGGTTTAAGCGATGCTCCACACCCGAAAGAGCGTTATGAACGTGCCGATGAATTTATCCAGGTGGCACAAAAACTTTGGGATACCTGGGAAGATGATGCCTTTGAATATAATAAAAAAACAGGACAATTCTTTGATGGCAAGAAAATCCACCCACCGCGTTTTAAAGGCAAGCATCTTGCGGTACATGGTGGATTGAATGTGGCACGTCCACCCCAAGGTTATCCTGTGATTGTTCAGGCGGGTCAATCGGAAGATGGTCGTGAACTGGCAGCAAAATTTGCGGAAGTGATTTTCACGGCCCAGCAAAAACTTGAAGATGCCCAAGCGTTCTACCAGGATGTGAAAGGCCGTTTGGCCAAATACGGCCGTCATGCGGATGACCTGAAGATTATGCCGGGCGTATCTATCTTTGTCGGCAAAACAGAAGAAGAAGCACGGGCCAAATATGATGAACTGAACAGCTATATTCATCCGAGCTTGGGTCTGTCTTTAATCCAGCAACTGGGCGGTTTTACCGAAGACCTGTCAAAATTTGATCTGGATCAGCCTCTCCCTGAGCATATTGGACAAATAGAAAATGGCGCCAGCCGTAACCAATTGATTCTAGAGATTGCACGTAAAAACAATTTCACTATTCGTGAGCTTTATCAATGGGTGGCAAGTGCGCGTGGTCACTGGACCATTATTGGTACGCCAGAACAGGTGGTGGATGAATTACAAGCCTGGTTTGAAAATGAAGCCGCGGATGGCTTTAATATTCTGCCGCCAACCACGCCTGCCAGCCTGGATGACTTTGTTGATTTGGTAGTACCTGAACTGCAACGTCGTGGCCTGTTCCGTACCGAGTATGAAGGCAAAACCTTACGCGAAAACTTAGGTTTGAAACGCCCTGAAAACCAGTATGTGCTGGCTGTTCAGCAAGTCAAAGCATCTTAATTTAAACAGTTGAATATCCCTCATTCATGAGGGATTTTTTATGTCTGATCCTTTTCAATCGACATAAAAAAACCCACTTTACGCAGGCTTTTGGATCAAACAGAAAAAAGATTACCAAGCAAATTGATAATCAGAAAATTTCGCTGCCGGTTTATTGCGGTGTAACTGGTCTTTTAACGGATCGCTAAAATCCGTCAAAATGTCATTTTTAATATTGTGCAAACGGACATCTTCACGTTTACGCGGATGCGCAACAGGAACATCAACAATACGTTTAATCCGGCCCGGATGGGGTTGCATCACCACCACACGATCCCCTAAAAATACCGCTTCTTCTACGTCATGGGTCACAATCACCATGGTGATTTTTTCTGTCTGCCAAATCCGCTGTAATTCGTCCTGCAGGTTCTGACGGGTTAAGGCATCCAGTGCACCAAAAGGCTCATCCAGAAATAAGATTTCCGGCCGGTTCACCAGGCTGCGGGCAATCGCCACACGCTGGTTCATGCCGCCTGAAAGCTGGGATGGATAGGCATTGGCAAAACTGGTCAGATTGACCAATTGCAAATGTTCATCAATCAGCTGGTCTTCTTCAGCCCGTGTCAGCTTACTCTGATGCAGTGCAATACGCACATTTTCACGCACGCTTAACCAGGGAAAAAGGCGGTGGTCCTGAAACACGATCCCGCGTTGTAAACTGGTGCCAAAAATCTTTTTGCCATCCACCTGAATCTGGCCCTGATAGCTGTTTTCCAGTCCCACCAATAGGCGTAACAGTGTGGATTTACCACAGCCACTGCTGCCGACAATACTAATGAACTCACCCGGCTGGATATCCAGATTAATATCCTCCAGCACGGTTAAAGCGTCATTGTTTTGTGTGGGATAGGTTTTCCTGAGCTGCTGAATAGATACATGGCCGGTTGCTTGCTGTGTCATCTCTCAATTCTCCTGTAAAGCTTGAGGCAATGGCGAATTAAAGCTTCGCCAGGGACACTTCCGTCGATTTGATCAACACCACCACTTCAGAACCGACTTTAAGGTCCAGGTCTTTGACTGAACGGGTACTGATAATTGAAGTGAACAGACCGGCTTTGGTTTCCACATTTATTTCTGAAACCACGTCACCTTCTAATACTTCTTGAATAATGCCTTTAAACTGGTTACGTACATTTACGGAAGTAATTGCCATTTTAGTTATGCCTTTTGTTATTTAAAGATCTCTAATATAAAACAGATTATTGATTTGCTTTATCTTGATTTATCCTTTAGTTATCCCTATTTTTTTTATCTTTTTAAAAGATAAATAATCCCAGCTTTAATTTATATCTGAAAGCGATAATCAAATACCGATATATTATTTATCATTCCATTTTAAATATTTCATGATGATCAACATTTTCAACAAGTATAAGAATCTCATGTCTATTTTAACCCACCCCAATGTACCCTCTGCCCTGAAGCATAAGCGTGCAACGGCGACGGTATTTGAAGACCCTTTATCACAGGCGCTGCTTGCCCGTATTGAACAGATTGCGCCAAGTGAAGCCAATGCGTTGATTATTGGCGACACCGGTACAGGCAAAGAACTGGTCGCCCGGCAAATCCATCAGCTCAGCCATCGCGCCAAAGGCCCGTTTGTGGCGGTGAACTGTGGCGCTTTCACAGAATCACTGGTGGAAAGTGAACTTTTTGGACACGAAAAAGGCGCTTTTACCGGTGCCATCCATACCCGCGTGGGCTGGTTTGAAGCGGCGCATAATGGCACCCTGTTTCTGGATGAAATTGGCGATTTATCGCTGTCGATGCAGGTCAAATTATTACGGGTGTTACAGGAACGCGAGATTGTGCGCGTCGGTTCACTCAAGCCGATTCCGATCAATGTGCGCATTATTGCCGCGACCAATGTCGATCTGGAAAAAGCCGTGCAGGACGGACGTTTCAGGGAGGATTTATTCTATCGCCTGCATGTAGCCTTACTCAAAATTCCAAGGCTTTCAGAGCGTCGCGATGACATTCTGCCGCTAGCCAAACACTTTATTCAGGTCTACCAGACCGACCCGCATGCGACCCCGTTGCGCCTCAGCCAACTGGCGCTTAAGAAACTAACTTTACACTCTTGGCCCGGCAATATCCGCGAGCTGGAAAACACCATTCACCATGCCGTTTTAGTCAGTAAAAATGGCGTGATTGAACCGGAAGATATTACGTTTTCCAGTATTCAATCGGTTGCCCAGAAAGCTGAACCTTTTAGCTTTGCTTCAATTTCTGCGGTGAATGGAACGATTAAGGATCTTCAGGATGCAGGACAACTTTTGGAACAGACATTTCAAAGTATTTTTCAGTCTTCGGAACAGTTTAAGCAGACTAATATCAATGAGCTGATAGAAGAAAAATTTATTCGCAGTGCCTATGAGTACTGCCAGTACAACCAGGTACATACTGCAAAATTATTAGGCGTGACCCGTAATGTCATTCGTACCCGGTTAATTAAATATGGTTTATTATAAATATCCACTCATTTATTTTATTCCGCTTTTATTTTGCTATTTAAATTTTAACCAGTTAATAAAAAACCTCGATTTATTTATCGAGGTTTTTTATTAGACTTCTTTTATAAATTGCCTTTATTTACCCCTAGTGAGAAAAATAAAGAGGGTGTGAATAATTATGAAAGAAGTCTATTTTAATGATTTTTATTTCTATTATTCTACGGAATTACGTTTCCAGGCCGTAAAGTATTTTTCCAGACCAATTAAAATATAGTTAAACGATAATCCGACTAAGGTAATCACTAAAATTCCCACGAACATTTGCGGAATTTCAAAACTAAATTGTGAATACATAATCAGATAGCCCAGTCCTGCTTTGGCACCAAACATTTCTACTGCCACCAAAGCCAGGATCGAGATCGCTCCGGCCAAGCGGATGCCGACAAAAATAGTCGGTACAGAAGCAGGTAAAATCACTTTACGGAACAGTTGATAGGGTTTTAAGCCCATGGTCCGTGCAGATTTAATTAATAGTGGATCAACCGTTTGTACACCGGTAATGGTATTTAAAAGAATCGGCCAGGTGCAGGCATAAACCAGTAAACTGATTTTCGAGGCTTCACCAATGCCTAAAAATAAAATAAACAGCGGCATTAAGGCCAGCGCTGTAGTATTACGAAACAGTTCCAGTAATGGATTGAGAGTTTCTGCCACCAGTTTGTACCAGCCGATCACCAAACCCAGTGGAATGGCAATCGCCAGTGCCAGTACAAAACCGACAATTGAACGGCGAATACTGGCAAAGAAATGCGTACCCAATTGACCGCTTTGATAGAGCTGCCAGGCCGTTTCCAATACGGTGGATAATGGCGGTAAAAATGCCGGACTGACCACACCTGTTCGAGGTAAGGTTTCCCAAAGCAATAAAAATAATATGATGGCGATACTGCGTTTAAAAATGGTGTTCAGCCAGCTGAGTTCCAGGCGTGGTTTTGACGGGCTAAAGGTCGGGCTATGCGGAATCGCCTGTTGAGTCGATGACATGATGAATAATCCTCAATTTTATTTATGCATGAGCAAGCTGTTTATCTTTTTCGAGTGCTTGTGCCTTAATCACTTCTTCGCTTAAAAGCGACCAGATTTGATGACGAATTTTGCCGTATTCAGCCGTTGAACGGATGTCCTCATCTTTGGCTTTCAGGCTGGCCGGAATATCGATGATCTCCTTAATTCGTCCCGGTCTAGAGGTCATAATCGCCACGCGCTGGCTCAGGAAAATTGCTTCATCAATACTATGAGTAATGAAAACAATGGTCTTTTTAGAGGACTGCCAAATCTTGATCAGCTCTTCTTGCAGGGTTTCACGGGTTTGTGCATCCAGTGCAGCAAAGGGTTCATCCATCAATAAAATTTCAGGTTCATAGGCAAGGCTGCGTGCAATCGCGACACGCTGTTTCATGCCGCCTGAAAGTTCATTGGGATAATGTTTTTCAAAACCGGACAGCCCCACCAGTTGTAGATAATACTGGGCTTTTTCACGGCGGGTTTTCTTGTCGACACCTTTGGCTTCCAGGCCAAATTCAATATTTTCTAGAGCGGTCAGCCAGGGATATAAGGCATATTGCTGGAAGACGATGCCGCGGTCCAGACCCGGTTGGGTAATCTGTTTACCACTGAGCAGAATCTGCCCCGAAGAAGGTCTGGTCAGCCCGGCAATCAGGTCCAGCAAGGTCGATTTACCGCAGCCACTTGGCCCCACAATCGAGACAAATTCACCTTGCTGAATATCCAGCGTGACATTTTCCACTGCCACAAATTCCGGTTTGTAATTCCTGCTGTTGGGATGGTTCTGTGCAGGAAAAACTTTCCGCACATGATCTAGATTTAAAGCACTGGTCATGATTTTATTCCTTATATTTCTTAATTTTTACAGTTGCATATGGGTTAAAGGCATTGCTGTACAAGGTTTTTACATTGAGCTGATTGGCTTTGAGTTTCTGTTCACTTACCAGCGCATTGACCCAAGGCTCGAAGTCTGCATCTTTTTGTACGCCGCCAATTTCAGCGACACCCGTGCCGGTATAAAACGGAATCAGCACTTTGGTTTCATTGCGCTGACGCTTATCAATGATGCTTTCCATACGCGCAATAATTTGTTCTTTAGGCGTGTGATGTAGCCACTCTTGGGCACGTGCCACGCCATTCACAAAAGTTTTGGCAATTTCTGGATGCTGTTGAATAAAATCGTGTCGCATCGCATAACTGCCTGCAGTAAATGCTCCATACAATTCAATATCTTTAAAGATTGGACGCACGCCACCTGTTTTCAGGGCGCGTTTTTCCAAAATGCCCGAGAACACGGCAATATCAATTTGTCCATTACGCAGTGCCTGTTCGGTACTCACTGGCGGCAACACAATCAGTTCAACTTCACGGATTTCTTCCGAGGTTAATCCATGACGTGCCAAATAATCTTTAATCACAAACTCGTAGTGTGCGCCAAAGGCATTCACCGCAACCTTTTTGCCAATGAAATCGCGTGCTTTACGGATCGGACTGTTTTCAAGCACATAAAAACCCACATTCATTTCCGCATCACTGCCATAGGAGGCCACCACAGGAACCACATCCAGCCCTGCAGCGATGACTTTCACCATAGCCCCATTAAAGGCTGAGGCAAAATCGACATCGCCAGCAACCAGGGTGAGTAAATCTTGTGGCCCACCTTGCACCGTACCGACATAGTCCAATTTAATCTTGCCGAAATAACCCAGATCCTGTGCCAGTTCCGGCAAAGACACTAAGCCCGGATAACTCTGGTAGCGTAAGGTAGGCGTGGTTTTCGCATTTTGTGGTTCCACCTGCTGGCTACTACAACCCGCAATAATGCTGGCACTGATGGTTACAGCTGCTAAGGCTTTTTGCCAAAATTTAGGAAGTATTTTCATTATTATTTGCTCCTATACACGTTGCTGCCAGCGCAGCACTTTGCTTTCAATACGGGTCAGCGCTGCATTTAAAATCACACCGATGATGCCGATGCTGAACATGCCTAAAATAATCAGAGATACGTTGAACTGTTCCCGCCCGCGGATCACCAGGTTACCCAGACCGACCCCGTAATTGGCCAATAGAAATTCTGAACCCACGGTCGCCAGCCAGGCGAAAATCAAACCGAGTTGCAGACCGACAAAAATCTGCGGACTGGCTGCCGGTAAAATCAGCTTGCGGTAGGTATACAGTTTCGGAAATTGATAGACTTTTGCGACTTCACTGTATTTCACGCTGATGCTGCTCACGCCTTCCAGGCTATGCAGTGCCACGGGATAAAATACCGAAAGGCTGATAAACAGGATTTTTGCGCCGTTGCCATAACCTAAAAAGGTTGAAATTAAAGGCAACCATGCAAACAGTGAGACCTGACGTAATACGTTAAAGCCGGGTGCAAATAACCAGTTGATCCAGCGTGTGGTGCCTAAGGCCACACCGAAAGCAACACCCAGACTGGCGCCAATGACATAACCCGCAAAATTACGGCTTAAGCTCGCCGCAAAACCCTGCCAGAATTCGGCTTGGCTAAAGCTCTGGATTGCACTGCTGAATACCGTGAGGGGAGATGGAATCAGTTTGGCATCCAGCCACTGTAAGACGGAAGCGGTCGCCCAAAGTGCAATAAATACCAAGGGTAAAATCAAGGCTTGCAGCACTTTAATGCTTTTTTCCACAGCTGGATTTACACGGATAGCTGACTTTTCAAGACTGAGTTCTGACATGATTAACCCCCTACCCGTGTTGCATAAAAACGAGCAAGGCGTTCAAAGGCAGCCAACACGCTGTCCAGAACAAAGCCCGTAATGCCAATGAAAATGATGCCCATAAACACAATATCCAGCTGCATCAACTGACGGCCCCAGACCATCAGGAAACCAATCCCTTCACTACTGGCCAAAAGTTCAACAAAAACCAAGGCCAACCAGGCCTGCATCACGCCTTGGCGTAAGCCGCTAATGATGGCGGGCAAGCTTGCAGGCAAGATCACCTGGAAAAAAGTCTGGAACTTGGAAAACTGGTAGACCTGTGCCACTTCAATTAAACGGCTCGGAACCTGCTGAATGCCTTTAAAGGTTGCGATCAGCACCGGAGATACCACAGCCAAAGAAATGGCCACAATTTTTAAAGCTTCATCAATACCTAAAAAAATCATCAGCAGTGGAATCCAGCCAATAATCGGAAACTGGGTCAGGAGCTGAATCGTCGGCAAGACAAAGCGCTGTGCACGTTGCGACAGTGCAAACCAGACTCCGAGACCGAGTCCCAGGCTCACCCCTAAAGCCACACTCCAGAAAATGCGTTTTGTACTGACCAGGAAATGAAATTGCAGATCACCTGACTGCCAGAGTTCAACCGTTGTACTCCAGACCAGCTGCGGTGCCGGTAAAATCTGTTCCGGCAACCATTGGCGTAGGGTGGCCACATACCAGAGTCCCAGCAGCAGCACGGGTACAAGCAGACCACAAGCCAATTGCAAGGTTACGCTCAGGTACTTCTTAAAAAATCCAAATGCACTACGGTAACTTTGCCACTGTACCGAATGTGCGGTTACATTCGTAAGGCTCATGATTCTTGTCCTTCTGCTATATGTTTTGAACCATCAGGTTTTAAAAAAGAAATAAATGCCTGATCTCGCAAGATCAGTAAAATTAATGCCAGAAATGCCAGACCAATCGGGAAAAATAGGTTTTGCAGACCGATGCTGGCACCCAATGCCGCTCCCAGAAATCCGCCAAACAAGCCGCCGGTTGGTCCAACCAGGGCTAAAATTGGGGAGATTTTTGCCATTGCCGTTTGTTCACCCACTTTGGCAAAGGACATGAAATTTGCGATATGCAGCATGCCCAAACCGAGTCCCAACATCAGCGATGCAGGCCACATCCAGAGCGTGACCGGTGTCAATGCCAAAATCAGTAAGGCGCTACTGATCAGGCCTAATCCGATCAAGTAAAATTTCTGGTATCCCACCAGTTCCGCCAAACCGCCCAGGGTAAAAAGTGAACCGACAAAAATGATGCCTTGTGTGGTGAGCAACATCACCGCCATAGATTCCGGTAAAGCGAAACTCTGGATCGCAATCACCACAATAAAAAAGCCAAAATAGTTATTCGCGACACTGCTTAAAAATTCCAGAGCGCAAATCACCCGTAATGGCGCATGGGTTTTCAGCAAGGCCAGTGGTGCAACCACGTCTCGCCATTGAAAACTCGGCGTACTTTGAGTGTGGTGATGAACTTTTTGAAAGCAAAACGGTGCAAAAAATAATGTGCCCAAAAACAGCAATGCCACGCAGTAAAAACTGCCGCTATAACCAAAATGCTCGATCAGCAATACACTTAAAGCAGGAGCAATCAGAAAGAACCCCATCATGTGTGAACCACGGAACCAGCCGGCTTTGGCTGGCCCTAATCGCTTCAGATTGCTTAAAAACACGGTATTGATGGAGACAAAGCGCATCGGCAAGAAGCAGCTCACCAGTGCGGTTAAAATCATCAGATACCAGGCATTGGCGTGTAAGGGGGTAAGAAAATACAATACGGCCCCCACTACACTGCCGATGCTAAATACCTTCAATGAACCTAAACGCTGTACCAGAACGCCAATCGGCAAGGCCATCAATAAAATGCCAATGTTTTGTGCTGCAGAGATCAAACCGAGTTGCAGTTCAGATGCGTTCAGGTGTACGGCATAAAGTGAAATCAGGACCCGTGCCACCCCTACGCCCAAACCGGCAATAATCGTGAGCAGCACAAAACTGCTCATAAATTTTGCGGTCAGCGGAGTGGTCACAACATTGCTTTCAATGGGATTCATAACCAGGTCCTGAATTATTTCGGCTGACCGTTGGCATTAAATGCACGCCAATAGTTCTGCAAATTCAGTTCTTTTAAAGCATTGTTTAAATACTTGGGTTCGTACCAGGTTTTGGTATCCACATCACGGCGGATGAGTCTTGCGTCTTTGGCAATTTTTAATGCGCTGTCAATCTGTGCACGATGAAACTCATCCAGTAATGGCGAAGTACGGTCTTTCAGGTTCCAGCCATCCCAGGTTTTTTGATAGTCGACCAGTGGAATACCGCTTTGTGACCACAGCTTATACTGGGTGACACGGTTGGCTTCTTCAGAGCTCCATTTCGCCTGTTTGATCAGCGTGGTAACGACACGCTGCGTCACTTCCGGGTACTGTTTTTCAAAACTTTCGGTTACCCAAAAATGTGCCAGTGGGGCAACTTTCGGATCTTTAATTTCAATTAAGGTCTTGGCGACTCCACGTGAAACCAGACTAAAGGGTGACGTAATCGCGGCATCAATATCTCCGGTGGCCAGTGCTGTACGCGCAGAGTAAGCGTCTTGTGAAATCACGCGTAAATCACGCTCAGTAAAGCCATATTTAGCCAGAACACGGTTAAAAACGATCTGTTGGTTTGTCCCTTTAAAGATTGAAAATTTCTTGCCCTTTAAGTCTGCAAATGACTTGGCATTTGAACCCGCAGGAACGACCACATAGGTTGGACCAAAGCGACCGGTTGAAAACAGAACCTTGGTTTTAAGACCCGTTGAACGACCCACCAATGACGGCAAGTCCCCATGTAAAGCAAAATCGACTTTACCGTTGGCTAAGGCTTCATTGGTGGCAGGCCCTGCACCCGGAAAGAATAACCACTTCACCGCAATGCCATCTTTCTTAAATTCCTGTTCCAACACACCACGTAAATGCGCTGAAGCAACAAAGCTCCCGCCTGTTTTTGGCTTACCGCCTTCACCGGCACCCGACATAGAAATGCGGATTTCTTTCGGATTGGCTGCATGGATGTGTAAACTTAGACCGAATGCGGAGAGGGCTAGAAATGTGGCCGCAATTTTTTTAGAAAAAAGTTTCATTAAATCTGTTCCTTAACAATCAAAATTAAAAGGTGTACTGGAATTGCGCCTGCAATTCGTTGGTGTCTTTTTGGGTTGCAGTCTCAATGTCATAGATGTAGTGATTGAGCTGTAACTGGAATTTGGTGGTCTGCGCAAAAAACAGGTTTAGGCCGAGTGAGTGAATGTCATATTCACCTACACGGCCACTTGCGCTATCGAGATAATCTTGCTGATTTTTATTCGGGTTATAGCTGTCGTAACGGTAGTAACCCTGAACCGATTTCGGCCAGAAATCATCAAACTTGGCATTGGATTTAATGCTGTTATAGAACTGGTCACCCAAGGTATAGAACGCTGTTACGGTATGACCTTCTGCTTTGGCTTCTTTTATGGCAGCTACAGTCGTGTCGATGTAATCGGTTTTGCCTTGCAAATATTCATAAGTCACGCCAAACGGTGCATGGTTGTAATACAGGTCAAAACCGAGACGGTCACGTTTGGCCTGGTTATCGCTAATACCAGAGCCGGATAATTTTGCTTCACCTTTAATATAGGAAGCGCCAAATTTCAGCTCACGAAGCCAGCTGGCATAATCGACAGGCAAGGTAAAGGCCACGCGACCGATATAGTCTTTGCTGTTGTTGTCATCGGCTTTGTTGCTGCCATTGCCATTGGTCACCCCAAGTGCATATTCAAATAAAGGCGCACGGTAGTTCGCGCCATAGTCCACAAAGGGCTTGGCATCGCCACGGACAATGAAACCGTTTTGACGGGTAAACAGCCCCAAATACGTCGGTGCAGATGCGGTACTGATAGTGGGGCGCAAGTCTTCCGGAGACTGCACATCCAGACCAAATGGCAAGAGCTGTTGACCCAAAGTCAGGTTCAGCCTGGGAACTTCTGCACCGCCATTGGTGGAAAATACGTGATAGCGCAGGTAAGCATCCAGCAAGTTAAAGTTACTGTTGTTGCTGCCATCATTACGTTTTGAATAGCCAAAAGAGGCCTGGTAATCGAGGTTTTTGCCTTCGTTATAATCTTTAAACAAGTTACCGCGCACGCCCAGCAATGCCGTACCCACATCGAAGCTCGATTTAGGCGTATTGGGTGCAGTGTTATTGTCCTGCACATTGGCACGCAATTGCACCGTACCGAATAAAGTCGTATCACGGGTCGACTTTACGGTTTGGCGTTCGTACTGACGCGACTGGTCGTATTTATAGTTTTCAATATCGGTTCTTAAACCTTCAATGTCGTCGGATGTTGCAGGGGTTGCTTCCGCCGTTAGGGCTTCATCACCAGTTTCGCTGTCTTGAGCTGTCAGCTCTTCGCTGTTATCTGCATTTACAACCGGCGGTTTTTTTGTGGTTGTTGAGCTTTTTGCTTCCACTACATTTAAACGCTGCTGCAAAACTTCAATCTGCTGTTTAAGTCCCTCCAATTGCTTGTTGAGAGTGGCATCCTGGGCAAAGCTAAAACTCGATGTCGTCGTCAGAATCAATCCAATCGCAACAGTTAAACTCGTCTTTCTCATTGTTACATTCACTTCATCTATTATTTAAAAAACAAAATTTCCCCTACCTCATGCCAGAGGCATGAGGTTGTTTCAATTTCCTGAGTAGTTAGGTTTAAGCGGCCTGGTTGTTTTTCAGTTTGTGTTCAACCTGCGTACCTTTGAAAAAGTCCGGATTGTTCGCGGTATAGAACTGGTATGGGTTGGTGAACACCAAGGACTTGAAGTCTTCTGCCGTAATGGCGCCTTCTTGCACCAAGTCCCAAGTTTCTGCCAAGGGCTCGGTTAATTCAGGCACATCCCAATGGCCTGAATCGGATGAGTACAGGGCATTAATTTTTTGACCAAATGGATTACCTTTGGGATTCAATGCACCCACGATGGTGCGATCGTCTGCTTCATTGCCAAAATAGAAGTTCGGTACCCAACGGTCCCAGATATCCTGTTTGGTTTGAATTTTGGCCAAGGCAAAATCATTGATTTCTTCAGGTTTTTGCGCCTGGAAACGTGAGGTCGATGCCACACCAAACAAGCTTTCAATGATTTCTTGGTCATTCAGCTCACGACCCTGGTACAGGGTATGCCCATATTGACGATAAAGCTCTAACGCCAATTCACGGTTTAGACGTTCAGGGTTGTACTGTTGCACATGCTCATTACCGCGTTTTTCAAAACGGTCAACCAGATGCGTCAACACGTTTTGACCCCATGCTGCGCCTGCTTCTAGCAAGGCAATACGAAGCTGTGGAATACGCTCAGTCACGCCACCAAAGAACAGGGCTTTGGCCAAGGCTTCAGAGGCATCGGCAAAGTGGTTAATGTGGTTAAACATGTAGTTGCTTGGCGAGTTGCGTGCTACCCAGCTTTGGCTGCCCGAATGGGTCGACAGGTTTATGCCCAAATCCACGCTCTTTTGCCAGAACGGGTCGTAGTCATATTCACTGTCGATACCAAAGAAATCCAACCAATAGGCATAACGACGCAGATCGCTATCTTCGGGATATTTCTCTGCGACGGCTTGAATTGGACGACGTACTGCTCCCGGAATTAACGCTGCTTTTAGACCGAGCTTTTGGGCAAATTCAAGCTCTTCAATGCCTTCTTGTGGGGTATTCAGTGGAATCGCAGCCACTGGGGTTAAACGGTCGGCATAGGGTTTATAAATATCCGCATGGAAATGGTTAATCGCACGGGTTAAAGACAAACGTAAATCGTCATTGGATGAATTGATTGGGAACAAAGCCAGGTTTGGATACAGCACGGCATAGTCTGTTCCGAGTTCTTCTAAACGCTCATACAATAGCCCCGGCAAAGCAACCGTGGCCAAGTCATAGGTATTTTCTGAAGGCAATGCCCAAAATGGCGGGCGGAACAAACGACGGTTTTGACGTTCTTCTGGGCTGGCGTTGTACCACTCTGCCGCCAAAGCATTTAAACCGTTACTTTTTAAATGGCTACGGAACACATCCACCACACGTGAACCCCCGTACTGCGCAATATAGTCTTCAAGTGCAGGACTGTAGGCATTGGTATGAATGTCCGTATCAATCACTGGAAAATCGAGCTGAGAACGCAATTGAGCCGCACGCGATTGTTTTGCCTTTAAATCTTTTAAAATTGTCATGAGGTTTACCTAATTTCTTATCATTACACCTCCCTGTTATTACAACAAGCGTGCCAACAATTTAAGTCATTGTTTTATATATTTTTATTAAAATAATCCCGAGTATTTATGTTGCTTTTCCATCGGTTTTACTGTTGATTTTTCAACACCTGCTTATATCAATTCAGCTGTAAATACACTTTCATTTTCTATTTTATGAATAAAGAATTTCTGCATAGATCACTGCTCTGATGAAAATTTCAGCCGTAAAAAAACCCGCAATTTGCGGGTTCTTAAAAGCCTGTTGTTTTAAGCAGATTTTTTGCCTTTATTGCTTAATCTGGTGGCAAATGCTGTGACACGCTGATAACCGGTCGGTAAAATGCGCTGGATTAAATCCAAGGTTTTGGCATCGTTGCCAATCAGCAGACGGCGCTTGTCTTTTTGCACAGCTTCAATAATTTGGCGGGCAGCCTCTTCAGGCGGACAACGCAATAATTTGTTAAAAGACCTGGCCGATTTTTCCGGATGCATGCCCAAAGTTCGAATACTGTCATTCATTTTTGCCGCATTGGCAATATTGGTCCGGATGCCGCCCGGATGCACACAGAGTGCACTCACGCCACAGTTTTCCAGGTCCAGTTCCTGACGCAGCGATTCGGTAAAACCACGTACCGCAAACTTGGTGGCATTATAGGCAGACTGGGTCGGCTGTGCCGTTAGACCAAACAGGCTGGAAATATTGATAATATGCCCTTCACCCGATTGCTTGATTAAAGGCAGGAATTCCTTGGTCCCATACACCACGCCCCAGAAATTAATATTCACAATCCATTCCAGCTCTTCATACGAAGCGCCTTCCACGGTTGAACCCAATGCCACACCGGCATTATTAAAAATCATGTTGACCGAGCCATGGTCCTGAACGGTTTCAGCAGCCCAGTCACGCACTTCTTCCAGTTTGGCCACATTGACTTTTTTCGTGGTCACACGGACATGACTGTCTTTGACCAGTTCAACTGTTTTTGCCAAACCCTGTTCATTGACATCACTCAAGGACAAATGACAGCCCTGCTGCGCCAAAAGTACGGCCAATTGCTGCCCAATACCCGACCCCGCACCGGTAATGGCTGCGACTTTATTTTTAAAATTTTTCATGAGCTATCCTTATTCAGTTTTCTGCCTCAGCCAGCTAAACATCTCGATTGTTTTTCTGTCTGGAAGATTGCAGTTCATCCATCCAATATAATTTTGACAATAATCATTGTCAATATAATATATCGTCTATCCATCCCTGCTGGAAAATCTGCGGCTTTGTTTTACACATAGGTCTGAAGATAAATTATTGTTAATATAAGGCAAAACCTCGATTTCATTTGGCACACCACATTTATGACTGAACAGCACAAAAATTTCGAAGAAAATCAAAATAAACCGGCAAAAATCAAAGAACGTCAATTTAAAGGCCTGTCTTTAAGCGAGCGTAAACAGGCGCGTCGTGAAAAACTGATTGAAGCTGGGATTGAAGCCTATGGTACGCATGGTTTTTTTGCAGTGACTGTGAAAGATATTTGCAATGAAGCCAAACTGACCGAACGCTATTTCTATGAATCCTTTAAGAAAAGTGATGAACTGTTTCAGACCATCTTTTTAAAGCTGATTGACCAGTTGCAGCACAATGTCATGCAGGCCATTATGCAGGCTTCGACCGATCCCAAGAAAATGATCGAAGCCGGTCTCACTGCCCTGCTCACTACCTTAAAAGACAATCCACGCATGGCGCGGATTATCTATATCGATGCCATGCTGGTGCAGGAACTGCATAACCAGGCCACCATCCATGAAACTATGCTGCGTTTTGACCGCATGATTCATGCTTTTGTGATGCTGATGATGCCCAACATTAACCGCTCTGAACGTGAAATTTCGATGATCTCGACCGGCTTGAATGGCTATGTCACCCAAATTGCCATTCGCTGGGTCGTCAGTGGTTTTAAACCCTCAATGGAGGAGGTTCTCTCTTCTTGCAGTGTGGTTTTTTTAGCGCTGCTCGATACTTTTTCAGAAAAAGAAAAAATATGATTTAAGCGCGGCGACTTTCACAAAACCGTAAAAAATGCTCAACGCCTTGAATTTAATATATTTATCTAACTGATTTATTTTAAATTCTTGATTGTATCTTATTAAAATTGTGACAATTTTTTGCGAAATCCAGCCGAACTACCTATTCTGCAATGATACTGTCATAATTAATCTTTGTAATAAGCCTGTCATAAATATAAAACGGTCCACCGTTTACGTGAAATAGGGTATTGCGCTGTGAAAGATGACTATATATTAATCGTCGATGATGAGCTCCCGATCCGGGAAATGATCCATACCTCGCTGGATATGGCGGGCTTCCAATGCCTACAGGCTGAAGATGCCAAGCAGGCCCACCAGATGATTGTGGATCAACGCCCTGTGCTTATTCTACTCGACTGGATGTTACCTGGTGGTGTCAGCGGTGTAGACCTGTGCCGCCGTCTGAAACGCGATGAAACCCTATCAGAAATTCCCGTGATCATGCTTACTGCCCGCGCTGAAGAAGACCATAAAGTACAAGGTCTGGATGCCGGTGCAGATGACTACATGACCAAACCGTTTTCCACCCGTGAACTGGTTTCCCGCATTAAGGCCGTGTTACGCCGTGCCAATGCCCTAAGCGGTGAAAAAACCATTGATGCCAATGGTCTGGTACTCGACCCTGTCAGCCAGCGGGTCAGTCATGGTCCGAATATTTTAGAAATGGGACCTACAGAATATCGTCTATTGGCCTTTTTCATGACGCATCCGGAACGTGCCTATACCCGTGCTCAATTGCTGGATCAGGTCTGGGGTGGTAACGTATATATTGAAGACCGTACCATTGACGTTCATATCCGCCGTTTGCGTAAAGTGCTGGAACCGTTTGGCGCAGACCGTTATGTACAGACGGTTCGTGGTACAGGTTACCGTTTTTCTACCCGCGCAGATGTCGCTCTAGGTTAGTCATCGTTTAGGTCAATTGTGTTTTATGTATGAACCCTACCCCGTCCCAGAACTTGCACGAGAACATAAACAGTTTCGTTACAGCAGTTTATGGACTTTTGCCAAGCAAGATTTACGCCTGCTCGCCTTTTTATTGCTGATTGCAGGTTTAATCGGTTTAGGGATTGGGTATTTCTGGATTTTTATTCTCATTGCCTTTGCAGTGTTTTTTGCCTTGCAGTTACGTTCGCTGTATCTGGTCAATGAATGGATTTCCAACCGTCCTTATGATGTGCCGCCCAGTTTAAACGGCATCTGGGGAGCCTTGCTGTTTAATGTCTACCGTTCGCAGCGTCAGGAACGTATTGTTCAGGCAGAAATGGTCGGTCTGATTGACCGGGCGCAATCTTCACTGGTGGCGCTGGCCGAAGCGGTGGTGCTGATTGATGAAATGCACCAAATTGAATGGTGGAATCCGGCCGCAGAAAAATTACTCGGTATTCAACCGCTGGATCGCGGTCGCAATATTTTAACCATTCTGCGCCAACCCAGTTTCATTGAATATTTTAACCATAT
Organism: Acinetobacter sp. T_3_1; assembly: GCF_025377055.1. Classification (NCBI taxonomy): domain Bacteria; kingdom Pseudomonadati; phylum Pseudomonadota; class Gammaproteobacteria; order Moraxellales; family Moraxellaceae; genus Acinetobacter; species Acinetobacter sp. T_3_1. The sequence goes on from NZ_JACHVD010000005.1 coordinate 54,761, forward strand.
TGACGAGGCACCTGATGGCCTGAAAATGAAATCTTCAGCCTTTGAAGACCATTATGTACAGGTCAAGATGACCCGCTTTGGTGGAGAAAGCCGCCTATTGGTCGCTTATGACGTGACCCGCATGCATAACCTGGAACAGATGCGCACAGATTTTGTCGACAATATTTCCCATGAATTACGTACCCCGCTTACCGTACTCAGCGGTTATATTGAAACCTTTACCGACCAGGAAGATTTAAACCCGCGCTGGAAACGTGCTTTCGACCAGATGCAGGCGCAAACCAAGCGCATGAATGCCTTGGTGAATGATTTACTGTTATTGTCGCGTTTGGAAAATGACAAAAAGATCGCGAAGAACCAGATTATTGAAATGCCCAGCCTGATGAACCAGCTGTTTGACGACGCACAGGCCTACAATGTCGACTACCACCATGCGCTCAATCTGGACATTGACAGCCATTGCGACCTGATTGGCTCCGAAACTGAACTGGCGAGTGCCTTTAGCAACCTGATTACCAATGCCATTAAGTACACCCCTAAAGGTGGAACCATCACCATGGGCTGGCATGATGACGGTGAACACGGCATCTTTACCGTTCAAGATACCGGCATCGGAATTGATCCCAAACATCTGCCACGTTTAACCGAACGTTTCTATCGGGTCGATAGCGCCCGTAGCCGTCAAACCGGTGGCACCGGTTTGGGTCTGGCCATTGTAAAACATGTGCTGATGCAACACGGCGCACATCTGGAAATTGAATCCAAAGAGAACCAAGGCTCGACCTTTAAAGTCATTTTCCCTAAAGAGCGCCTGTACAAACCCTGCTAGACCTGCCTGTTTTAACCCCCGATTAAAGCACAGTCCACCTGCCTGTATTAAGTCAGGCCCTGTTCCTTAAACTTGGCTCGCTGAAAGGCAGGACGTTCCTCAAGACGTTTCAGATACTTAGCGATATGCGGATATGAACCGGAGACTCTGGATTGAATGGCATCAAGTGGAAACCACATCTGAATATCGGCAAAAGAAAATGTTCCGGCAAAATATTCATGCTTGGATAAATAATCTTCTAGATAAGCAATATGCTCTTTTAAACGCGGATGAATAAATCCTGCTTTCACCCCAGCAGTAATTTTATGTGCCACCGGCTTAATCAGCCAAGGAACATGTTTGGGCACATTGCTTATCACCAGTTGCATCACCAATAAAGGCATTAATGAACCTTCGGCATAGTGCATCCAGTAGCGGTATTGTTGCTGATCTTTTTTGGCCGTCGGTTTAAATTTCTGCGCTGTATCATAGCTTTCCTGCAAATGTTGCAAAATCACCGCCGATTCAACAATAGTTTGGTCTTCATCGGTCAAGATGGGTGCTTTAGCCAAAGGATGAACCAGTTTTAATTCAGGCGGTGCAGCCAGCGTGGGTAGACGTTTATAAAATTTGACCTGGTAATCTTGAGCCAGTTCTTCTAAAGCCCATAAAATTCTAAAAGAACGAGATTGATCTAAATGGTGTAGTGTAATCATTATCTGTTGATCCCTATTTTTATATTTTGCTTATGACCGGTCATGTTAAAAAATGACATTTCTTTGCCCACAATGTCAGGTGTATCGGGTCACGTATTTAAAGCAGAACCGTGTTAATTTCCAGACTGCGTAACAGTGTCTTGGTCACTGGTGTTTTACTGCTGATGTCTAAAACTTTTTGCTGTAGCTCATCCGATAAGGGCTGAGCAAAAGACAAGCGACGCTCAATCCATTCTTTGCCTTCCTTATTGGCATTAAAATCGGCTTCTACTGAAAACTGACCGAGCTCTATGCCTTTATGACGGGCATACATACGCAAGGTAATCATGGTGCAAGAAATCAGTCCTGAACAAATCCAATCATAAGGTGCAGGACCTTGATCCTGCCCGCCAAAGGATTCGGGTTTGTCGGTAATAAACTGGTGTTTTCCGCTTTTCACTTCGCCTGACCAGGGTTCAGCCAAGCTCTGTACTTCTGCATTTGCAATAATTGACATATTCACAAAATCCTGAATTTTATCGTTATTTTGAAGCACGCATCTTATCGGGGAATGCGGGTGCTTCCAGACGGGGGCCAGGATAGTCAGGAATGGTACCAAAACGGTCATCCTGAGCAATCCAGTGGTCACGGGCTTGGCAAAGCTCTTCCTGAGTCCGCCCGACAAAGTTCCACCACAGTAATATTGGTGACTCGAAGGGTTCCCCACCCAACAATAAAACGCGGCTGCCTTTATGCAAGCGGATGTCAATTTCAGTCATGCCTGGCTCCAGCACCACCATGTTATCTTCCGTCAGTTCATGTCCATTGACTTCAGCTGCACCCTCGAGTGCCATAAAACCATATTCAAATTTTGGATTCAATTGAATTCGGGTGGTTGTGGACTCCTGTGCGGTTAAATCCACACCCAGCAATTCACTATGCACCGCAACCGGTGACTGGGTCTGTAAGAACTCACCCACCAATACGGTAAATTCAACCTGATCTCTTTCCACTACCGGCAGTTCGGGATAATGATCAAAACGCGGTGCCATATTAATCTTGTCATCCGGCAAGGCAATCCAGAGCTGGGCTGCATGCATATGGGTTTCGGTTTCCGGTGCCACTTCGGTATGGGAAATTCCATACCCTGCAGTCATTAAATTGACCTGTTTGGGACGAATCAGCTGTTTGGTCCCCAGGCTGTCGGTATGCATCATGGTACCTTCAATCATCCAGGTAAAAGTCTGCAAGCCAATATGCGGATGGGGTCCGACATCTAATCCATCACCTTGGGGAAAAACCACTGGACCGGCATGATCCAGAAAGCACCATGCCCCAATTAAACGCTTATGCCGGCTGGGCAAGGCACGCTTAATCACGGTACCTTGTCCAATTTCCGCACTACGCAAAGGAAACTCCTGAATAAACCGGTTTACATATTTTTCACAATCGTCCGAATTGGAAAGCTCCGTATAGCTGCTATTGGTCATATGCCTATCCCTGAATTTCATGAACGTGACTGTTCTTGACAGTTTTTAATCTATTGTCATCAATCATATAGATTCTTCGTCATTCAGCCTATAGTTAAGTTAATACAGTGAATACCAGGGATAGGACAATATTATTTTTGAAATTTTCTTCATAAAACAAGGTTTAAACGCGATAAATTATTGACTATTTTTACCCTATTCATATGAATTTTATAGGAAAAAAATTTTTTGTCACAATTATAGCGACGACTTACCGAGTCTTCTGTATACAGATATTTTTCCTCAGCATACTATTTCCCTCTGACCAGTCTTGCTATAGAAGAGGATAATCATGTCCCAAGGACAGCAGGAAAATGCTCATTGCCCCGAAAATCAAGAACATAACCATATTGGGGACAATGAAGACAAATATTCAAATATCGGAACTGCCATTTTACCGAAGCGGCTGTGTACGCTTGACAATAAAAAATTGATCAAACAACAATTAGAGCATCCTACAACCCGTATTCCGGAGCAGTTTCAACAATATTATCTGGACTATCAAAATAAGCACCAGCGCCAATTTTTGAAATGCGTCAATCTTATTGGTCAGCTGACGTTTTTAAGTTATTTCTTTGTCGACTGGGTTTTATTACCGGACATTGGCATGCTGTCCGGTATTGCACGGCTCAGTCTTGTCATTTTTGCCTTATTGGTCAACTGGCTGGCTTTCCGCTACTGCAAGAATATTAAAGTTCTGGACAGCCTGCTGCCGGCCTCTGTTGCAGCTGCAGCTGCAATCTGGCTTGAACTGCTGTATCTGTCGCATAGTCCCTTTGTGAGTACCTATCTCTACGCCAGCATCATTTTTATTTTATTGGGCAATTTATGCGTACAGGTGTCTTTTCGTAATTCCATTTTTAGTTCCCTGCTGATTAGCGCGGTAATTTTTAATGGCGTATTCAGGTTGGTCAGCGTCCAGGAACTAATTTTATTTTCACTCATTTACGCGCCGGTTTTATTGCTCAGCATGTATATCAGCTGGAATAACACCTTGAATTCGAAACGTAATTTTTTGCGGGTGTTACTCAACGACTGGAACTATTACACCTTAACTGAAATGGCGCATACAGATGAACTGACCCAGCTGTATAACCGCCGACAATTTTTGCAGCTGGCCGAACAGAACATACAGCAATGGCCCAAATATAATTTAACCTGTCTATTGATGTTTGATATCGATTTTTTTAAGAATATTAATGATACCTATGGCCATGATGTGGGGGATGAGGTGCTGCGGGTACTGGCTGATATTACCCGTCGGGAAATGCGTCATAGTGATGTACTGGCCCGTTTTGGCGGTGAAGAATTTATTGCTTTGCTGCCCGATACCACACTGGAAGATGCGATAAACATCGCCAACCGTTTATGCCGAAAAATTGAAAGCCATCAAATTTGTGTGAAAGATAAGTGCTTCTTTAATTTCAGTGTGTCGATTGGGGTATCCCAACTGCAGCCGAACCAAAGTGATTTAAACCTGCTGATTAAAAATGCCGATATTGCCCTCTATCAAGCCAAGAAAAATGGACGCAATCAGGTGGCGATTTATACCCATGAATAATTAAAACAAGTCATTAAAAGTTTTCTTCATCAAATTGATTTTTTAGATAGATAAATTACTTTTTATATTTATATAGAAAATACTATTTTAATAACTTTTAAAAATTACCGCTTATCAAAGTTCTGTAATTTTTTACACCCACTGATTGATTTAAAATATATATTGTATATAATTAGCTCAACAATATTGGTTTTACCCAATAAATTATTTAAAAATTAATAGCTTATAATTTAATTATAAGCTTTAGTTAAGACTTGACTGTGTAGGTTTAAGTCTTTTTTTGTCACCTTTAAAAAGGGTTATAAAGTGAAACTTCTTGCTCAACGCCGTAAAGAATTAGCAGCTCAATTAGCTCGTATGACTGAAGAAGAGTTATATATTCAAGTACGTGACCAAGCTGCTCACAAAGTCACTCAACGCTTAGCTGAAGGAAATGTTCGCTTACAAACCGGGCGTTTTTCTATCAATTCACGATTAAAACAAGCATCAGCATAAATATTTTACATTTCAAAAAAAGGCATCTAAGATGCCTTTTTTATTCAATTTTTTAAGGATGAATATGAATCAGATTGTGGATGTCACTCCAAACACTCTAACTTCGACACCATCAGTCATAACGTATTCACACTATGAAATAAAAAGCATGTTTGATGAACTTCATGCAGCATTCCAAAATGCTGAGACATGGGCAAAACGTGTCGAAAATATTATAGATGATGTGCCTATCGCTGCGATTAATCAAATGCGTTATGCAGGTTATCACATTAGTAAAGTACTGAGTAAATCTAATTTTTTTCCTATAGAAAGTCCTGATCAATCTTTAGTAAATATTGACGACCTACGCTCTGCATATAAACATTTATTGCGTGCCTATTTTGACTCTCTTGATCAACTTACACAACAGATATCAGCTCAGCTCTCAGCTTATGAAACAAAATTTCAAGATCTCAACATAGTCGTTACCGATCATTTCCCTGATTTTTTCAATTGGATAGACTCAGTACATGAAATTGGTCAATTTGATATTTCAACTGATACTGAATCAGTCAATCAATTTGCGATCAGCAAAAATGATAGAGAGACTCACTATAAGAAAATTGTTGAAAAAATTGACGAACTTGAGCTAATTCAAAAACAATTTCGAGCAATTGCTAATTGCTTAATTGTCCAGGCGAAAAAAATTAATAAAGAAGACTCTCAATGGAGTTTCTCAAAAGTAACAGTAATTATTGGAATATTAATTGCTATATCTGCTGCAGGCGGCACTTATTATTTTGGATATAAAAGCACTCAAACTACAATTACCTCTCCACAAGTAGAAACTCCTAAGCCACCAACACCACCCACAAAATAATATTTTTAGACAAAAAAGAGCGCCTAAGCGCTCTTTTTTATTTGAATAATTCCAGGTTCCCAAACTGCCGCGCGCACAGCGCTTGGCGTAAAACTGGCACGAAGCAGTGCTTCGTGAAAGCCCAGTTTTACTCCCATTCAATCGTCGCTGGTGGCTTAGATGACACGTCATAAACAACACGTGAAACATCTTTAATTTCGTTCATGATACGAGTCGAAATCTTATCAACCAATTCATATGGAAGATGCGCGAAACGTGCAGTCATAAAGTCCACGGTTTCAACGGCACGAAGTGCAATCACCCACGCATAACGACGGCCATCACCCACTACACCAACAGATTTAACCGGCTGGAATACCGCGAAGGCTTGTGCAGTTTTGTCATACCAACCGCTGGCACGAAGTTCTTGCATGAAGATGTCATCCGCCAGACGAAGAATGTCGGCATATTCTTTTTTCACTTCACCCAAAATACGCACGCCCAAACCTGGACCCGGGAACGGATGACGATAAAGCATCTCGTGTGGCAAACCTAAAGTAGTACCCAAACGGCGTACTTCATCTTTAAACAGGTCACGGATTGGCTCAACCAGTTCAAAGGCTAAATCATCTGGTAAACCGCCCACATTGTGGTGTGATTTAATTACGTGTGCCTTACCGTTTTTAGTTGCCGCAGATTCAATCACGTCCGGGTAAATTGTGCCTTGAGCCAAGAAGTTTACGCCATCAAGCTTACGCGCTTCCTCAGCAAATACTTCAATGAATTCACGACCAATGATTTTACGTTTTTTCTCAGGGTCCACTTCACCTGCAAGCGCAGACAAGAAACGGTTTTCAGCATCGGCACGAATCACGCGGATACCCATGTTTTTCGCAAACATGTCCATCACTTGCTCGCCTTCGTTCAAACGTAGCAAACCGTTGTCTACGAATACGCAAGTCAATTGATCGCCAATGGCTTTATGAAGAAGCGCAGCAACTACAGATGAATCTACGCCACCTGAAAGACCAAGCAATACTTTTTGGTCGCCAATCTGTTCACGTAACTGTTCAACACGCAGGTCGATGATGTTTTCAGAGTTCCAGAGATTACGGCAACCACAAATGCTGTGTACGAAGTTAGACAGCAATTCGGCACCTTTTGCAGTATGAGTCACTTCCGGATGGAACTGCACGCCATAAAAACGGCGTTTTTCATCGCTTACTGCTGCAAATGGACAACTTGGTGTACTTGCAGTCACCTGGAAACCTTCCGGAATCGCACTGACTTTGTCACCATGGCTCATCCAAACATTGAGTTTGTTTTCGCCATCGTCTAAATCACCCAAAAGCTGGTCACGAACCAAAACATCTACCGCAGCATAACCAAATTCATGTACGGTACCTGGCTCTACTTTACCGCCAAGCTGTTCTGACATGGTTTGCAAGCCGTAGCAAATACCCAATACAGGTACACCCAGGTTGAATACAACTTCAGGCGCGCGTGGACTACCTTCTTCATGAACACTTTCCGGACCACCCGACAAGATGATACCGTTTGGTTTAAATGCGCGAATGTCTTCTTCAGACATGTCATAGGCATACATTTCAGAATATACGCCAGCTTCACGTACACGACGTGCAATAAGCTGACTGTATTGAGAACCGAAATCCAGAATCAGGATGCGGTCTTCAGTGATTTGAGTATTGGTAGTCATGACAAACAACTATGCAAGGCAAACGAAATAAGCGCTGCATTCTATCATTTTTCGGCGCATTAAGCACACTATTCGCACAAGGCTTTCAATTCGTTGATTGCATTATATTTCTGGCACAACAAAGCACCCCTCCGGATGCCTTGTTTGTTTTACCATTTTTCTATTTTTGCGATTTGGATATCGCTCAATGTCGTCATGATAGATATCATCCCACTCCATCAGTCTGATCTTGCCTTATGTTCTCTAGGACTTTGGTTATTAAGTAAAATCTTGCAGCTTAGTTCTGGTTATACCAAAGCCATTGATCGTTCCGATTGGCCAGTTTTTCTATTTTAACGACATCGATGTTGGCAGATTGGCCACTCTGGGTATCCACTTCACCCATCACTTTCACCTGATCACCGGCTTTTAAACCCATCGGTTTCCAGAAATCATCATCTACATCAATGTCAATTGAACCGGAACCATCTTTGAGCTGAAAATGATCGCCCCGTATTCGTTTGACAATAACGCCGGATAAGGTCACTGCAGTTTCATCCGCCAGCTGTTTTGCTTCTGCAATCGTGACCGTATTTTGGGCAGCTTCATTCACAATCATCTGATCACTTTTACCCGCCCAGGAGGCTGTAGAAAACATAACACCAGAGATAAAAATGACCCATAACATTTGCTTCATGATTGACTCCACTTTGCTAGCTTCATCAAGCTTTATTGAAGCAAAATTCCGGCAATTTGTACGCAGCTTTTATGTAGTGTGCACAGCTTTTATGTAGTGTGCACAGCTTTTATGTAATTACAAAAATCTGTACAAGCAAGAATCAACCTTCAATTTTTCTCAATGCTGGCGATAGTCTCTCTAGCATGTCATCTCCACTGAATTTACCTGCACCGTGCAGCATCAGGAACAATAGTCCACCGGTCATGGCAATATTTTTCATCAGGTGAATGGCATCATCCGGAGTCCCGGTGCCATGGAAAATAAAGCCGCAAATAAAGGTAAAAATGGCTAAGCCCAAGGCAGCCAGACGGGCCTGAAAACCAAACAATAGGGCCAGACCACCGCCAGCAACGACCAGGATACTCAAAGGCAGCAGGCTGCTTGGGACACCTTTAGATTCCATATACCCGGCCGTTGCAGCATAAGCATTGATTTTCATCCAGCCAGACATCAGAAAAATATAGGCTATCAAAACACGTGCAACCAAAGCGATAAAGGCATCGGTTTGCAGGCCTTGCACCAGATTTTTTATAAAAGTATTCGGATTAAACATGAGGTCACCTTTTGATTTTTGTTTTAATGACCTCTACATCCTAAGCCTGTTTTTATCAGGGTCAATAAATAATTTGTAAGATAAATCGTTGCTCAAAAAAGGAAAGATGAAAATGCAATTAATTTTCTTTTTGGTACTGACTTTCATGCCCCAGACTGCTAGGATTTCAGCACATTTTTGCTATCTGTAGCGCCATGGAACTGCTTGATTTTATCTTACACGTTGATGCCCATCTGCTCGAATTTATCACCGATTACGGCGTGTGGATTTATGCCATTCTTTTCTTGATTATTTTTGTGGAAACCGGTCTGGTGGTGATGCCATTTCTGCCGGGTGACAGCCTGCTGTTTGCGGCAGGAGCCTTAGCGGCATCCACAGGCGCAATGAATCCTTATATTCTGGTCATCTTGCTGTTTATTGCCGCAGTATTGGGCGACACGCTGAATTATCATATTGGTAAATTTATTGGACCGCGTGTCTTTGAAATTGAATCCCGTTTCATTAATAAAAAGCATTTAATGTATACGCAAAAATTCTTTGAAAAACATGGTGGTAAAACCATTATTTTTGCCCGCTTTGTTCCTTTCGCCCGTACTTTTGCCCCGTTTGTCGCCGGTGCAGGTCACATGAATTATAAATATTTCCTGAGCTTTAATATCATTGGTGCCATTTGCTGGGTCGGTTCTTTTGTAATTTTGGGCTACTTATTTGGCAATATGCCGATTGTTAAAGACAATTTTACCCATCTGATTTTTGGCATCATTATTATTAGTGTCTTGCCGGGCATTATTGGTTTTATTCGCCAGAAACTTAAAAAGGCGCATTAAAAGAAGCGAATTACAACGGGCAACATACACATAATCAGTAACATGGCCGATCCTTTATATAAGAGATCGGCTTTTATTTGTCTGGACTGACCCGCCAGAATGGCCCGCCCAAAAAACATCCAGAACACCACTGTAGGTAACAGGACCAGACTGAACATTGCAAATACCAAAATAAAATTGGTGGGATTGCTCCAGGTTTCAAGCGGTAAAACACCGGCAGCAAATAATAAGGCTTTCGGGTTTTTGAAAGTAGAAAAGAACAGTTGGCGCGGCTGAATAGAACGATGATGTTGATTATGCTTTTCTAAATCTGACGCTTTCCACAAATGGAAGGCCAGCCATACCACATAAACAGCACTGCAAACATGCAGGATATGAATAAAGTTCGGCCACACCGGACTACATAAATGAATCAGTAATGCCCACAAATTAATGGCATAAAAATAGCCGAGCAATTTTGCCGGAATAAACAGACTGGTTCTGGCAATGCCTTGTTGATGCGCCGAGCTTGCAAGTAATGCATTGGTTGGACCCGGAATCATCAATACCGCAATCACCGCCAAGACAAAAAGCCAACTCTCGATCATACATACCCGACATTACCCTTAATTAGGGGCACACCTTATATGAAACAGATGAAAAGTGACAAGTATTTCTCGATAAAAAAACATCACCTGATGCGTTTAAAGATTCCATCGAAAAACAACAACCAATTGATATTAATAATATTTACATTGAAACATTTTGCTAATATTTTATCACCTCGCTGTCGGGCACAGCACCTCAACAGCGGGATAAATTGATGAATTATTGAACTTTATTGCGAACAATAATTGGGCAGTTTTTGAATTTTGCCGCCTGAACCACAGCTTCCTGTTCACCCAATAGACGTGCCAATTCAGTGTTTTTGGTATTGGAAGATTGTCCCATATTGACTGAAACACTCGGACCAATCCCCCAGCCGCCATGACTGCCCCAACCGCCGCCAACACCGACACCCACACCGACGCCAGTGCGTTTAGGTGCCTGCACACCATTATCGATATATTGCTGAATACGGTTATATTCACTTTGCAACTGCTGGCAATTCAGCGCTTGATACTGGGTCGGAGAAACATAACTCGGTTTCACCGTCGTTGCACAAGCACCCAATAAAACCGTACTTCCCACAAGGAAGCCTAGATAAATCGTTTTCATGAGAAATCTCAATACTTATATATGCTCAATTTCATTGAACAACGATTGATAGGCTTGCGTCAATTTATGATCCGTTGCCAAATGGATTAAAGGCTGATTTTTAAGATGCGATTCCTTCATTAAAATGGACGGCGGCAACATGCTGTCTAATACAGGCAAGCTTTCATCCTTCAGCTGTTGCACCACTTCACGCGGTAATTTGGCCTGTGCTTGGAACTGATTTACCACAATCCCTTCAATTTCCAGACGCTCATTATGGTCATCCTGAGTTTCAATGACATTTTCAATCAGGGTCTGCAAGGCACGTTTTGAAAATACGTCGCAATCAAAAGGAATCAGTACGCGACTGGCTGCAATCAGCGCCGACAAGGTAAAGAAGTTAAAAGCCGGCGGCGTATCGATATACACCCGGTCATATTGCCCTTGCAGTTGCTGTAAGGCATCCCGCAATTTATAAATCTTATGTTTCGACTCCAAGGCATGTGCCAGCGCACCCAAAGTCGGACTTGCAGGAATCACATCCAGATTTTTAAAAGGAGATTGATGCACATAGCGCTCCAGACCTTTATCCCGGTTCTTTAAAATCGAACCAATGGCATTGCCTAAAAGTCCTTTGCTTTGGGTGGTCCCCAGCACCTCTTCAAAATAGTTTTCAATATTGGGTTCCAGCGCCGGTTTATCCACGGTATAGGTCGCATCATCCCCCAATAGATATTGACTGGAATTGGCTTGTGGGTCGAGATCAATCAGCAAGGTTTTCAACCCCTGATGTGCGCTGATTGCAGCCAGATTGACGGCAATACTGGACTTGCCTACCCCACCTTTTTGATTAAAAACCACACGTATCAGCATTGGAAGCCCCTATCATTTATAGTTATCTATGAATTGCAGTTTAACTCACACGTCTTACATCTAAAATAATCATGTCTAACAATTAGCCAAAATTCGGCTTAATGATGACTAATCCCATAATGGCGATCAGTGCGACCACTGCAATCATTAAACCTGCGCGACGCTGCACCAGTAAAATACTGTCATCTTTTTTATAGGCTTTAATCAGGGAAGAAAATAACACCAAAAACAGGATGATCTTGGCATAAAACCAGGATTGTACTTCAAAATTCTTGATCACTACTGAAGTTAGCCCGGTCAAAACAATAACCGTCATGGCAAGATGTTGCCAAGCGACCAGGAATTTTCGTGCCACCGGATTGGGCTGATTGTCCTTGACTCCAACAAATAAAGTAAAAGCACGTGCAAGGATTGCCCCAATCAATAAGGTCACAGCAATCATATGCACAATTTTTACCGTCAGCTGCATATCCATTGTTTAATCTTCCTTATTATTCTGCTTTGGGCGCATGTGCACATTCAGGACTTGGCTTGTCTTGTCCTTGCCATTCTGATGGCAAAAAAGCATGAATCGCCAGGGCATGAATACGGCTTGGCGCAAGCAAGTCCCCTGCTGCTGCATAAATTTTTTGATGACGTTGCACTAAACGCAAGCCTTGGAAAATGTCACTGACCACAATCACTTTAAAATGCGATTCTTTACCCGGGAAATAGCCGCCATGACCGGAGGATTCGTTCACTACTTCTAAATGAACCGGTGATAACTCTTGCAGGCGTTGAATCAACTGTTGTTCTAAATTCATCAAGATGCTCCCAAATAGCTCAATCTCTGGCTTCAGTATAGCGTGTTCCGACTCAATCTTCGTGTCTGTCTACCCTATCATTCCTGCATTTCAAGATAAAAATTTCTTTTTAAATCTCAATTTTGTTTATAAAAGCAACAAATTTAAGCAGAATGGTTTTATTTTATGCAATCGACATAAGTTTTTTCACAAAGTTATTGACCCTATTTTTGCATAATGTATTATACACGGCATGCGGGAATAGCTCAGTTGGTAGAGCATAACCTTGCCAAGGTTGGGGTCGGGAGTTCGAGTCTCCTTTCCCGCTCAAAATTTTTTCATTTAGTTTTTTCACTTAAAAAACTTTATAGACTCCGCGGGAATAGCTCAGTTGGTAGAGCATAACCTTGCCAAGGTTGGGGTCGGGAGTTCGAGTCTCCTTTCCCGCTCAAAATTTTTTCATTTAGTTTTTTCACTTAAAAAACTTTATAGACTCCGCGGGAATAGCTCAGTTGGTAGAGCATAACCTTGCCAAGGTTGGGGTCGGGAGTTCGAGTCTCCTTTCCCGCTCAAAATTTTTTCATTTAGTTTTTTCACTTAAAAAACTTTATAGACTCCGCGGGAATAGCTCAGTTGGTAGAGCATAACCTTGCCAAGGTTGGGGTCGGGAGTTCGAGTCTCCTTTCCCGCTCCAGATTCTAAAAAGCCCTGATCGAAAGATTGGGGCTTTTTTTATGTTGATTTTATTATAGTTTTTAAAAATTCTTCTTCCTTTGTTATTCGATTCAATAAAAAATTCTATTAGATCTATATTCACATTTGATATCTACGCCTAATAATATAGGCATAGTTCCAATGGTCAGCGCTATCCATTAGATTATAAAAAGGCCATCAAAAGATTAATGCCAGTCAGTTAAGGAAATTTGGATTAAAAATAAATCTAAATTTCCGTATATTTGAATTTAAATTGATCTAAATTTATGTCTTATTGAGCATAATTTTAGTTTTTCAATTCTTAACTGACCGGCATTGTGGTAGGTATCGGGCTTTCATCATTCAATTTAGAAAGTGAGTAAATTGCGCAAGACATAGTGCAAGATCCCACCGGCCTTAAAGTATTCCACCTCATTCAAGGTATCAATACGACACAACACTTGAAAATGACTACACGTACCATCGCTATGTTGCACCTCTACATCCAGCATTTGATGCGGATGAATATCATCCGACAAGCCTGAAATTGATAGGGTTTCATGTCCGGTCAGGTTCAATATCTGCCGGTTCTGACTTTCCACAAACTGTAAAGGTAACACCCCCATGCCGACCAGATTGGAACGGTGAATCCGCTCAAAACTTTCAGCAATCACCGCTTTCACCCCCAACAGGTTGGTGCCCTTAGCCGCCCAGTCACGTGAAGAACCGGTACCATATTCTTTCCCGGCAATAATCACGAGTGGGGTTTGTTCTGCCTGATAGCGCATTGCCGCATCATAAATCGAGAGTTTTTCTGCACTTGGAATATGCAGGGTATTGCCACCCTCCTCGCCACCCAGCATTTCGTTTTTAATGCGGATATTGGCAAAGGTACCTCGCATCATCACTTCATGGTTACCACGACGGGATCCGTAAGAGTTAAAGTCTTTTACATCAACACCCTGTTGCTGCAAATATCGTCCGGCCGGACTATCTTGTTTGATATTGCCCGCCGGGGAAATATGGTCTGTCGTGACTGAGTCACCTAATACCGCCAAAATCCGTGCCTGGCTGATCTGCTGAATTGGTTGTAGCGGCTGATCAATTTCTGCAAAAAAGGGAGGATGCCGGATATAGGTGGATTGTTCATCCCAAGCATAGGTTTGACTTTGTGGAATCTGGATCGCTTTCCACTTGGCATCGCCTTCAAAAACTTCCGCATATTCTTTATGGAACATCTCGGTATTCACATTTTGCAGTGCGGCATCGATTTCCGTCTGTGTCGGCCAGATATCTTTTAAATAAACCGCCTGGCCATCAAAGCCCTCACCTATCGGTTCAGTCGTGAGATCAGTTCGAATATTCCCGACCAGACCATAGGCAACTACCAAGGGTGGCGAGGCGAGCCAGTTGGTTTTCACCAGAGGATGCACCCGTCCTTCAAAGTTACGGTTTCCGGAGAGCACTGAAGCTACATTCAAATCAAAACATTGCACAGCTTCTTCAATCACTTCAGGTAAAGGTCCCGAATTACCAATACAGGTGGTACAACCATAACCCACCAGGTTATAACCCAGCTGATTCAAATAAGGCGTCAACCCTGCTGCATGCAGATAATCGCTGACCACTTTGGAACCTGGAGCCAGTGAACTTTTCACCCAGGGTTTCCGCTGTAAACCTTTTTCGATTGCCTTTTTGGCCAATAGCCCTGCTGCCAACATGACACTGGGATTCGAGGTATTGGTACAGGAGGTAATCGCTGAAATCACTACATCACCATGCTGCAACGGATATTTTGTACCATCAATTACACAAAAAGCATTTTCATGGGGCAGGTTGGCCTGTTTCGCTTCAACAGCCGTACCTCCACCTCCTTCATTTTCCAGACGCTCTTTTTCTTCCTTGACCGGTTTTAAGGTCAGATCCATGAAGGCATGAAAGGTTTTTGGCACTTGCGACAAGAGCACACGATCCTGCGGGCGTTTCGGACCCGCCAGACTGGCTTCTACCGTCGACATATCTAAAGCCAGCGTGTCGGTGAAGACGGGCTCATCCCCCGGATTGCGCCATAATCCTTGCAACTTGCTATAGGCTTCTACCAAGGCAATTCTTTTCGGCTGACGTCCAGTTAAACGTAAATAGGAAAGCGTCACCTCATCAACCGGGAAAAAGCCACAGGTAGCGCCATATTCGGGTGCCATATTGGCAATCGTGGCACGATCCGCCAAGGGTAAATCGGCCAGGCCATCGCCATAAAATTCGACAAATTTTCCAACGACGCCTTTTTGGCGCAGCATCTGGGTAATGGTCAGTACCAGATCAGTTGCGGTAATCCCTTCTTTGAGTTTACCGATGAGCTTAAAGCCGATCACTTCCGGAATCAGCATGGAGATCGGTTGGCCCAGCATGGCCGCTTCCGCCTCGATACCGCCTACCCCCCAGCCTAACACGCCTAAGCCATTGATCATGGTGGTATGTGAGTCAGTACCAACTAATGTATCAGGAAAGGCAAAGCGCTGACCATCGACCTCATTACTCCAGACCACTTGTGCTAGATATTCCAGATTGACCTGATGGCAAATCCCGGTTCCTGGCGGCACCACGCGAAACTGATTGAGCGCAGCCTGCCCCCAACGTAGAAACTGGTAGCGCTCGCCATTGCGTTGCATCTCAATTGCGACATTCTGCTCAAAAGCTTGCGGGCTGGCAAAGTAATCGACCATAACCGAGTGATCGATGACTAAATCCACCGGTGACAGCGGATTAATTTTTTCCGGGTCACCACCGGCTTTGGCCACTGCGGCACGCATCGCGGCAAGATCAACCACTGCGGGAACACCGGTAAAATCCTGCATCAGCACCCGTGCCGGACGATACTGGATTTCCTGTTCTGAGGTTCGGTTGTTTAGCCACCCTGCCAATGCATGAATATGCTCGGTTTTCACCGTGAGCTGATCTTCAAAACGTAGTAAATTTTCTAGCAAGACTTTTAAAGATTTTGGTAGTCGGGACAGGTCACCTAACTGCACTTGCAATTTGGACAGGTTGAAAATCTGATAGTGTTCTGAACCGACGGTTAATGTTTCTAAAGTATTAAAACTATTGATATTACTATACTTAGCCATCTAGTTTCCCTCCGGCTTGATATGCTATTTTTATGATCACAGTCAACCATTCCTTTACTTACTGTATGCTAACTGCACGGCGGGTTTGTTATTATTTATTATCAGATTGCGCTAGGCAGTTAAATGCAGGGCTGCCAGGAAATTTTGCCAGAGAGTTGCCGACAGTTCAGATCTGGCTGCCAATTCCGTAAGGAGATTAAGCTAAATTGAACCGCGTATTTTAACTGTATTTTCAGAGTGATTTCAGATCACTACGTAGCTAGGGCTTTTACAGATCGAAATGATAAAGTCATAAATTGCTTTTCAAAAAAAAAGAAACTAATATGTTTCTTAAAGGACCTAAAAGCAATAAATGTATCTACAATGAATAAGTCTTTACTTCAGCAAATCAAAAAAAGACGAACCCAATTGGGCTTAAAGCAAGTTGATATGCAATCCCGTACAGGCATTTCAAGACAGCAGTACCAAAAACTGGAAAGTCAGGGCAACCCTCGATTAGAGACCTTAGAAATTATAGCGGCAGGATTAAATGCTCAACTGATGCTCATCCCTGATGATAAGGTTCATTTGATCAGACAATTATTGAATGATGAAATTAAAGTCACTATTGAAGATCAGGATGACTTAATGACTAACCCATGGAAGGGTCTTCTCGGAGGAGAGGAACCATGAATACTGTTGCCGTCCTGAAATTAACATTACATCACGGTATCGTTGGATACTTGGCAGGATTTCAGAGCGGAAAAAATATTCTGGTTTTTACAGATTCTTTCCGCTTTGATCAGCAACGTCCGACCTTGAGCCTGCTGACTTCCCCCTTGTATCCTCAAGCGGATAAAATTTTAGAAAAGACCTATGTTACACATCAGCGCTTACACCCCTTGCTATCAAACTTGCTACCAGAAGGTGCATTACGCGAACTCATTGCACAAAGCCTCAAAGTACATATAGATAATGAATTTCAGTTATTGGCAGCTTTAGGTCATGATTTACCTGGAGCACTCATTGCGACTCCATTAGATCCAGAAGAAATTCCAGATGAAATAAAATTTAAACTGCAGATCTCGAATCCAGATCAGATATTAAAACAAGAGATTCGGACAAATAATAAGTTTTCCTTGGCTGGCGTCCAAATGAAGTTTTCCATGAAAGCCAAAGATGGGCGTTTTACATTAGCACAGGCAACGGAATCCAGCCTACTCGGTGATTGGATTGTCAAAACTCCTTCTACCAGACATGCTTTTGTTCCGCTGAATGAATACTCTATGATGATCCTTGCCAAAATGGTCGGAATAGATATCCCAGAGATTCGTTTGGTAGATATGGCACTCTTACAAGACCTTCCACCATTAAATCTACCCCAAGAGCAATATGCTTTTGCAATTAAGAGATTCGATAGGCAGAGTACTGCTAATACTACAGAGCTTATTCATATTGAAGATTTTGCTCAGATCTTTGGTTCATATCCACAGCAGAAATACAGCACCACAAATTATGAGCAGATAGGAAAGATCATTTATCAATTTTCAGATAACAAAATTCTTGATATTCAGCAATTTGCCAGCCGTTTACTTGTCAACATTTTGCTCGCCAATGGAGCTGCACACTTAAAAAACTGGAGTATGATTTATCAGAACAAAAGATCACCAAGATTATCTCCCGCATACGATATATTGATGACTAGTGTATATATTGAAAATGAGCGTCATTTCGCATTGAATCTTGCCAAAAATAAAGATTGGTATTTAGCTGAGATGAAACACTTTGAACAATGGGCTGAAAAAATCGGTGTTCCATGGCGTGTTATTGAAAAACAACTTCACGCGATCATGGACAAAGCACGGTCAGTATGGCCAGTGCTATTACTAGACTTACCTATGATTTCTGTTCATAAAGAAAAATTAAGAGAACATTGGAAAAAATTGCATCCAGACTTTCAGATACTTACAGATGATTAGAGGAAACCTGTAACCAAGCTAAAATTTCTCAAACAAGTTCATCACGTCATTTTCCGTCAGTTTCGCTTCGCCCTCATGATCTGTGCTTAGAATAGACTGTGCCAGTTCTGCTTTATTTTGCTGTAAGGCAAGAATTTTTTCTTCTATGCTTTTATTAGTAATCAGCTTATACACAAATACCGGCTTGTCCTGTCCAATCCGCCATGCACGATCTGAAGCTTGATCTTCAGCAGCAGGGTTCCACCATGGATCATAGTGAATGACCGTATCTGCGGCAGTTAGATTCAGACCGACCCCTCCTGCTTTCAGACTGATTAAAAATACCGGCACTTGTCCAGACTGAAACGCTGTAATGACTTCATCTCGCTTTTTGGTCTTTCCAGTCAGCTTCACATAGCCAATTTCTGCGTGATGGAGCTGTTGTTCAATCAGTTCCAACATTGAGGTAAACTGAGAGAAGATAAGAATTTTTCGCCCCTCTTCCACCATTGGAACAACCATATCCATCAACTGTTCAAGTTTGGCAGAGTTTGCCTGCCCAATTTTCACTGAATCCAGCTTTAGTAAGCTAGGATGGCAGCACACCTGACGTAGCTTCAGTAAGGCATCTAAAATTTGAATTTGACTACGTTTAAAGCCTTTTTCTGCCACAATTTTCTGAATGCTTGCCTGCATCGTGGCACGAACAGCCTCATATAACTTGGATTGCTGGTCATTCATATCAATATTGACTTCAATCGTGGTTTTTTCTGGCAACTCTTTGGCTACGTCAGTTTTCAAGCGACGTAAAATGAAGGGCTTAATCCGGTTGACCAACTTTTGTCTTAACTGCTCATCACCGCGCTTTTCAATCGGATGACGGTACTTTTTATTAAAAATTTCTTGTGAATATAAAAATCCTGGCATCAGGAAATAAAATAGTGCCCACAGCTCACCCAAATGATTTTCCATAGGTGTACCGGTTAGACATAGACGATGTCGCGCTGTTAATTGCCGTACTACCTGTGCAGCTTTGGCGCGCGGATTTTTGATATTCTGCGCTTCATCTAAAATGAGTTGATGATATTCATATTGCTTTAATTGTTCTTCATCTCTCGCTAGAAGCGGATAAGTGGTTAACACAATATCATAGTGCGGAATCTGCTCAAAATACTGATGGCGGTCGGGGCCCTGTAGCAGCAATACCTTGAGCTCAGGGGTAAATTTCTCCGCTTCCTTGAACCAGTTATGCATCAGCGATGTGGGTGCAACAATTAAGGCGGGTCTGTCCTGCAAATGACCAGCCTGCTTTTCCATGAGTAAATGGGCTAAAGTTTGTGCTGTTTTCCCCAAGCCCATATCATCTGCCAGAATCCCGCCATGCTGGGTTTCTCTTAAAAACTGTAACCAGCCTAAGCCCTGCTGCTGGTATGGACGCAACTCCCCCTGAAAACCTTGTGGTGTCGGCAGTTGTTGCTGGTAGCCTTGTTTGAATTTCTGTACAAATTGCTGCAGGCGATCACTGACCTGCCATGTCATCCCAAGATTATGCTGCAATTCTAATAATTGACTCGCATCATAGCGATCAATACTGCGCTCTTCTTGCTGTAAAATGCTCTGCAGATGCAACAATACCGGCTTAATGTCCTTTGCGGATAAAGCCAAATCGGGTTGATCCGCTGCAGTTTTCAGGGTGAAAATTTGACTATCATTCAGATGACTAAAAATCCGTGGATCAAGTAAATCAGGCTGTTCTTTCACCAAAGCCACAAGTGCATCGAGTAAATCATAGCTATTGCCTGCACTGTCCTGAACGGTCGCCCCGATATTGAACCAGTCTTGTTGGCTTTCAGATTCAGTGATAGAAATATTTAAATTTTCAACATATTGCAGCTTAAATGGGCTGTGTTCCAGATGCTCTATCTGCCATCCCATCAATTCAATTTGATTGATGGGCATCAGCTGTTTGATCCAGTCTCCATAGAAAGCAAAAACCATAGAATCAAGACGTTGTTTATCCAGTTTTAATTGCTGGTAATAACTACTAATATCTTTCACCCACTTCAGTGATTCGACCAATAGCTGTAAACGCTGGATTGACTGTTGTTCCTGAACTAAGTCCCGAAGCTGTCGCACCATTTTGCCATGCTGCTCACCAATAAAACTGTCGCCTGATGTACCTGCTTTTATTCTTCCGCCTGCATAGGAGAATTCAATTTCAGCACAAACAGACTCTTCCCATTTCCAATCAAATTTATCTAAAACACCGAAGCGTAAAATTGGCTGGGGACTACCCTCAAGGACATCAATATGCTGAATAGACTCGGGCTGAGGCAGATTTTTCACGTCTGAATATTGATGAGTCAGTTTCTCAAACTCTGGCAAGAGCATAGATGGAAGATCAGGCATCTGTAAAAAATGGTACAGAAGATTTGCCGTATATTCACCATATAACTGGCCCACCGTGTTCTGTTGAATATCCACATAACATGGTGGATGGCTCGCGAGAATCTGAATATGAGGATTTGATTTTAAATCGAGTCGAATATCACCATTGACCAATTCAATGTTTAAATGCTCTGTCTGTTTGTTTACACCTTGTTGCCAGATCAGTTCGATGTGATAGCCTTGTTCTGACCATTGAAGTGCAGTATGGCTCTTTTTTTGCCAGTATACATCGCCACTTTGAATAAAAGATTTGAAATGCTCCAATAAAATTCCGGAGATATCAAGATTGCTTTGATAAAAGCGTTCGTCGCTGTTTATTTTGGCGTAATAATAAATCTGGTTAAATAATTGTCGTTTTTGTTCAGGTAAGGTCAGATGCTTTCTGGTGATATTTTCATATTGGGTATAATAACTTTCCCCCGCAATTGAGCCGTTTTTATTGCGTCTGGCCTTCTGAACATCAACTGTCAATTTCTTTAAGCTGACCGACTGATCTAGCAGGTAAATTAAATAATTGTTTGTTTTGACAGATTGCTCTGGTTCAGTCTGTTGTAAATACCGTTTAAAATCATTCAACCAGCGCTGTGCCTGATCATCCCCACGTTGGCGCTTTGCGATTCCCTGCGGGGATTGAGAGTCAGCATAACGCTGCTGAAATTCCTGGCGATATTCCTGAAAGAATAACCGCGCTAAAGCAGCAGCATGTTTACAGTTATATCCAACCGGACAAGTGCAGTCGTCATCGATTAAACGGTCTTTTTGGGGATTATAGGTAATTGCAGTATCGTAATAATCTGTCCCTTCAATTTGGGCATACATCGTAACCCCATCTTTTTCCTCAAAGAACTCAATCGTTTCCCTATCAATGTGTTTAGCATAGCTCAGACTGCGCTGAAGAGTTGCAGTACTAAACCGAGATAGAAAATTGATCAATGAGGACATAATTACCAGAAACCAAAAATGTTTATACCTTTGTACACGACAAAAAAAGATAACTCATTGAAATAATGGCATAATACTTGTTTTCTGACGACGAATATGATGACACATTTCAATGAGTTACATCTCATCTTAAACAAATATCTAAAGTGGAACAAGTCACATGCAAAATGTTTTACACTGATTATGCTTGCATTAATTGTAAAACAGACATGTAATCTTTCTTCTGCATCTAAAGCCTTACCCATCAAGTGCTTACCACAATCATTTTATCGACGTATACAACGCTTCTTTGCAGATCAGTATTTCGATTATCGTCAAATTTCTCAGTTAATTTTCAATATATTTTCATTCGATAAAGTCCAATTAACTTTGGATAGAACTAATTGGAAATGGGGAAAACGAGATATTAATATCTTGATGTTAGCCATCGTCTATCGTGGAATAGCGATACCTATTGTTTGGACATTGCTCAATAAACGTGGAAATTCAGATACAAAAGAGCGTATTGCTTTGATTCAACGCTTTATCTCCATTTTTGGTAAAGATCGTATTGTGAATGTGTTTGCAGACAGAGAATTTATCGGTGAGAAATGGTTTACATGGTTAATTGAAAATGACATTAACTTCTGTATACGTGTTAAAAAAACTTTATTGTGACCAATCACTTAGCCAAGAATCATAAAATTAGTGATTTATTTCGTCATCTTCAAGTTGGTCAAACTGAATGTCGTAAACGACGTATTTGGGTTGGTCGAGTGAAACTGTATATTAGTGCGCTACGATTAGAAGATGGAGAACTTTTACTTGTTGTTTCTCCTATGTTTAATGCTTCTGCTATTCGTGATTATGCATTACGCTGGGAAATCGAAACGTTATTTAGTTGTCTCAAAGGACGTGGATTCAATCTTGAAAATACTCGTTTAACAGACCCACCCTAGACGAGTCAAGAAATTGATAGCAGTGCTAGCTATCGGTTTCTGTTGGTGCTATTTAACAGGTGAATGGCAACATGATCGGAAAAAAGCGATAAAAATAAAGAAGCATGGACGACTTTCAGTAAGTTTATTTCGCTACGGTTTGGACTATGTTCAAATGGCTATTCTACGTTTGATTGGTTTTGGAAAAAAGAAAAATTTAAGAAAGTGCTAGCAATTTTAAGAAAGAAAAAGCCTGATAGGACAAGGATCCTATGAAATTTGTCTTGTACAGAGAAAACACTCTTAGATTAAGCATATGAATGTTGGTTATTATTGTTGATTATCACAATAAATTAGTGACCAAAAATCAAANGTGTACAGAGATAATTTTTATGAAATCTAAAATCATGAGAAAAAGATAGAAAAGCACTTAGTCAGTTTCGGAGTATTATTTAAAACGTGGAGATGTTTTTCCTATGTTGATTAGTCAATTTATTTACGAATGAGATATAAAGTTTTATCTAATTTTTCTTTTTATCCAATTTAAAATTAGGTGCGTACACCGCCTCAACTTTTTAATAAAGTATAAAAGGTGTTTGTGTAGGCAATACCCTTACTTTTGATAAGCCAAAAGAAAGCAAAAGCCTTTGTTACCCATACATAACATCCCTATTATGATGGATAACGTGTGGCATCCCTGCCACACTCGTGTATCCAAACNTTGTACAGAGAAAACACTCTTAGATTAAGCATATGAATGTTGGTTATTATTGTTGATTATCACAATAAATTAGTGACCAAAAATCAAAGTACCCTACCCCACCTTAAATTACGTCACACAAAATTAAAACTCTATATAACTGTTATATATAGAGTTTATTAACATACCAATTATGTAATTTAGTGTATTTTATGTCGGTGACTCTTGCCAAGGTTAGGGTCGGGAGTTCGAGTCTCCTTTCCCGCTCTAGATTCAAAAAGCCCTGATCTAAAGATTGGGGCTTTTTTTATCCCAATAGTATACCCCACCCCATAAATCAGCAGCATTTCGCATAAGCTTGTCATTATTTATGTATTTCAACTGCTTAAAGATTCAGCATAATCGTGGCTTTTTAAAATAAAGTCCCCTTTTCAAGTGTTCAGGCACTGTGTATAACAATGAACCGGGAATGGAAACCGATAAGCATAGGCAAACATCGTAAAAAAACGGTAGACTATGCAACAATCAATGCAAGTAAAATGTCATTTGAGACAAAAAGAAGGTGAAGGTTGATGCCGCTCAATACCGTTGAAGAGCTCGTAGCAGATATCCGTGCAGGAAAAATGGTCATCCTGATGGATGATGAAGACCGTGAAAATGAAGGCGATCTGGTGATTGCTGCGACACACGTACGTCCTGAAGACATCAACTTTATGATCACCCACGCCCGTGGTCTGGTTTGCCTCACATTGAGCCGCGACCGTTGCCAGCAGCTCAATCTTCCGCTCATGGTCGATGCCAACGGCGCACAGCACGGGACTAACTTTACGCTTTCAATTGAGGCTGCCAACGGTATTACCACCGGTATTTCAGCCGCTGAACGTGCACATACCATTCAGACGGCAGTGGCCGCACATGCCAAGCCTGCGGACATTGTACAACCGGGGCATATCTTCCCGCTGATGGCACAGCCAGGCGGCGTATTGCACCGTGCCGGCCATACCGAAGCCGGCTGTGATCTGGCCCGTCTTGCAGGACTCGAACCTGCTTCAGTGATTTGTGAAATCATTAAAGAAGATGGCACCATGGCGCGCCGTCCTGACCTTGAAATTTTTGCTGAAAAGCATGGTTTGAAAATCGGAACGATTGCGGATCTCATTCACTACCGCATGACCAATGAGCAAACGGTTGAACGTCTGGATCAACAAACGTTAGATACCGAATACGGTACGTTTGAATTGTTCCGTTACCGTGAAATTGGTAACCCGGATATTCATTTAGCCCTGGTCAAAGGTGAGCCTAAACAGGGGGTCACTACCGTTCGCGTACATGGCTTTAGTCCGGCACGTGACTTGCTGAAAATTAACAAGCAAAATGGCGAACCGGCCTGGAATCTCGACAAAGCACTGAAAGAGATCGCATCTAGCGAGCGCGGTGTTTTGGTCTGGATTGGTCAGCGTCATTTACAGGACCTCGGTCCAGCACTGGAAAGCTTGACTACACCTAAGCCATCCAAATCCAATGCTGCATTGTCACAGCAGTACCAAACCATTGGTGTCGGTGCACAGATTTTACGTGATTTAGGGGTTGAGAAAATGAAACTACTCAGCTCTCCATTACGTTTTAATGCATTATCAGGTTTTAATTTAGAAGTGGTGGAATACGTCGCCGCAAATCAAACAACAGAGAAATAATCGAGGTTGCTATGGCAGTTCGCCGTATTGAAGGTATGTTACATCTCGCGAGCGAAGGCCGTTACGCGATTTTAGTGGGTCGTTTTAATAGTTTTGTTGTCGAACATCTTTTAGAAGGTGCAATTGATACATTGAAACGTCATGGTGTATCAGAGGATAATATTACCGTTGTTCATGCACCTGGCGCCTGGGAACTTCCGGTGGTGGCTAAAAAACTGGCTGCTGCTGATCGTTTTGATGCCATTATTGCGCTTGGCGCAGTGATTCGTGGTAGCACGCCTCACTTCGATTTTGTTGCTGGTGAATGTGCCAAAGGTTTAGGCGTGGTTGGCCTGGACACTGGCTTACCAGTCATTAATGGTGTATTGACTACGGATAGTATTGAACAGGCGATTGAACGCTCGGGTACAAAAGCAGGTAATAAAGGCAGTGAAGCTGCCTTGACTGCAATTGAAATGGTTAACTTGTTAAAGGCTATTTAACGCTATGTCGCAAACACTTCAAGCAACTTATGCAGCAAAACGCAAAGCACGTCGTTTTGCTGTACAAGGAATTTATGAATGGCAGATGAGCCACAATCCGGTACATGAAATTGAAGCACGTACACGTGTGGAAAATGCCATGCACAAAGTGGATCTCGGCTATTATCATGAATTGTTGACTCAAGTGGTTGCCAATCATGAAGCATTGGATGCGCTCTTAATCCCTGTGCTTGACCGCGAAATTGATGCGCTTGACGGCGTTGAACTCGCTACTCTTCGTCTGGGTGCGTATGAATTGAAAGAACATCTTGAAATTCCATATCGCGTTGTTTTGGACGAAGCAATCGAGCTGGCTAAACATTTTGGCGGTGCAGACAGCCATAAATACATCAATGGTGTATTGGATCGTTTAGCAACAACTTTACGTGCAGCAGAAAAGCAACAAACCAACTAAATAAAGTAGATTTGTTGTATGGCTGAGTTCTCGATCATTGATACTTATTTTCATCGGCAGACTTCTGCGTCGGTCGATTTAGGTGTTGGTGACGACTCAGCCTTGCTCACCCCTCCTCCTCAGCAACAACTGGTCATCTGTGTCGATACATTGGTTGCCGGACGACATTTTCCCCTAGATACCCATCCGCATGCCATCGGCTGGAAATCTGTCGCGGTGAATCTGTCTGACATTGCCGCAATGGGTGCCAAACCGCACAGCATCTTACTGGCATTGAGCCTACCCCAAATTGATCATGACTGGCTCAAAGACTTTAGCCAGGGTTTATATGATTGCTGCGATCAATTTGGTGTGAGTTTAATTGGTGGCGATACCACCCAAAGTCCTCATCTCACTATTTCGGTTACCGCGCTTGGCTGGATAGAAACCGGCAAAGCCATCACACGTTCAGGCGCACAAGCCGGCGATTATGTTTGTGTCTCTGGTACAGTCGGCGATGCCGCATTTGCCCTGCACAATTTAGGACATCCGCTACAAAAGCGTCTGGATTATCCAACCCCACGTTGTCAGCTCGGTCAAAAGTTAAAGGGCCTGGCATCCAGCATGATTGATGTATCTGATGGATTGGCACAAGATTTAGGCCATATCTTAAAAGCGTCAAAGGTAGGGGCAACGCTGGAATTAAATCAGCTGCCGATCAGTCCAGATTTACAAAATTTAACTCAAGAACAGCAATGGCAATATGCCCTCGCGGGTGGCGATGACTATGAGTTATGCTTTACAATAAGCCCGCAAAATTATGAAAAGCTTTTGCAACAACAATTAGATGTCAACATTAGCAAGATTGGACAAATAACCCAACAAACTGAATTAACTTTTGTGCAGAATGGCGTAGATCATTCGCTGCAACTTCATGGATATCAACACTTTGCATAAACCTGCGATTCACTTTAAAGACATGTCCTGGTACAACCGCTTTATCGTTTTTTGCGGTGTCGGATTTGGTTCCGGGTTGTTACCCAAAGCGCCAGGCACTTTTGGTTCGGCCTTTGCATTGCTGTTTATTCCGGCCTGGCTTGCAATTGGCTTTACCGCCTCCATTATTGCCATGATTTTAATGTCACTTATTGGCATTTATATTTGTGGACAAACCGCTAAAGTCATGGGCGTACATGACGATGGCCGCATTGTCTGGGATGAATTTGCTGGACAGTCAATTACGTTTCTGCCCCTGATTTACTTTACACAAATGAGCTGGTTTTGGGTACTTGTCGGATTTGTCCTGTTCCGTTTATTCGATGTCTGGAAACCCTGGCCTATTCGTGTCATCGACCGTCAGGTCGGTGGCGGTTTCGGCATTATGTTTGACGATATTATTGCCGGCATTTGGGCCGCAATCTGTATTCTCGTGTACCTCAACATTTCAATGGCTTAAGCCAAGTTTTTAAGGTGTATTATGTCAACTTCTGTGATTATTCTTGCTGCCGGCAAAGGAACTCGAATGCGTTCGAGCCTACCCAAAGTATTGCAGCCGCTCGCAGGACGCCCTCTACTCGGTCATGTCATTGAAACTGCTAAAAAATTAAATGCCAAAAATATTATTACCATTTTTGGACACGGCGGTAATTTAGTTCAACAAGCCTTTGCACAGGAAAATGTACAGTGGGTAGAACAAGCCGAACAGCTGGGTACAGGTCATGCGGTTAAAGTGACGTTACCGGTACTTCCTACCGATGGCGTTTCACTCATTCTTTCCGGTGATGTACCTTGCATTAGTCAAGACACCCTGGAAAAGCTGCTGGCTGTTTCACGTGAAACAGGCATTGGCTTGGTTACCCTGACTTTAGCGGATGCAACGGGCTATGGCCGTATCGTACGTGAAAACAATAAAATTCAGGCCATTGTTGAACATAAAGATGCCAGCGATGCACAGCGTCAAATCCAGGAAATCAATACCGGGATTTACTGTGTCAGCAATGCAAAATTGCATCAATGGTTACCAAAATTGAGCAACAACAATGCCCAAGGCGAATATTACCTGACCGACATCGTGGCCATGGCGATTGCCGATGGTCTTGAAGTGGCTTCTGTTGAACCGGAACGTGCCTTTGAGGTTGAAGGCGTGAATGACCGTCTTCAGCTGGCAGCGTTGGAACGTGAATTCCAGGCCTATCAGGCCAAGCTTCTGATGCAGCAAGGCGTGCATATCATTGATCCAAGCCGCTTCGACCTGCGTGGTAACTTAGTGGTTGGTCAAGATGTGCGAATCGATATCAATGTGATTATCGAAGGTAACTGTGAACTCGGCGACAATGTCGAAATTGGTGCAGGCTGTGTAATTAAGAATAGTAAAATTGCTTCAGGCACCAAGGTCCAACCCTACAGTATTTTCGACAATGCCGTGGTCGGTGAAGATACGCAAATTGGTCCATTTGCCCGTTTACGCCCAGGTGCCAAGCTTGCCAATGAAGTGCATATTGGCAACTTTGTTGAAGTTAAAAATTCCACGATTGGCCTCGGCTCCAAAGCCAATCACTTTACCTATTTAGGGGATGCCGAAGTGGGCGCAGGTTCAAATATTGGTGCCGGTACCATTACCTGCAATTATGATGGGGCCAATAAATTTAAAACCATTATTGGTGATTCAGCCTTTATCGGCTCGAACAGTTCCCTGGTTGCCCCGGTCAGTATTGGCAATGGTGCAACTGTCGGCGCTGGCTCAGTCATCACACGTGATGTAGCAGAAAATAGTTTGGCCTTTGAACGATCTAAACAAGTGGCTAAAGAAAACTATCAACGCCCCCAAAAACTGAAAAAATAAGAGGATTATAAATATGTGCGGAATTGTCGGTGGCGTTGCAGAACGTAATATTAGCAATATTTTAATTGAAGGCTTAAAGCGCCTTGAATACCGTGGCTATGATTCAGCGGGTGTTGCGCTGATCAATGGCGGTCATGTCCTGCGCGAACGCCGTGTAGGTAAAGTGATCAATCTGGAACAGGCGGTAAGTGAATCGAATATCGAAGGCTCACTGGGGATTGCCCATACCCGTTGGGCAACCCATGGTAAACCGACTGAAAATAATGCCCATCCGCATGTTTCTGGAACGGTGGCTGTGGTGCATAACGGCATTATTGAAAACTATCAAGAACTGAAAGATGATCTTGAAACCCTGGGCTATGTGTTTACTTCACAAACGGATACTGAAGTTGTCGCACATCTGGTCAATGATGCATTGAAATCAACCTCTAGCCTTCTAGAAGCGGTTCAGCAGGTTGTACCCCAGCTCAAAGGGGCTTATGCACTGGGTATCGTGCATACCGATCATCCGAATGAACTGATTACCGTTCGTGAAGGTTCACCTCTGGTCATTGGGGTCGGGATTGGCGAGAACTTTATCAGTTCGGATCAATTGGCGCTGCTGCCAATTACCAACCGTTTTATTTACCTGGAAGAAGGTGATATTGCACGTTTAACCCGCAACAGCATTGAAGTGTTTGTGGATGGGCAATTGGTGAACCGTCCAGTAAAAGAGCTGGATGCCACCGTCAGCAATGCATCTAAAGGCGAATATAAACACTACATGCTCAAAGAAATTTATGAGCAGCCTGAAGCGATTCAGCAAACCATTTCCCAAGCCTTGAATGGCAACGATTTGCGCGAAGATTTCTTGAAAAATGCGGTGGGCGATTTTGAAAAAATTCAACAGGTGCAAATTATTGCCTGCGGGACCAGTTACCATGCCGGCATGATTGCAAAATACTGGTTTGAGCAGCTGATTGACCTGCCTTGTCAGGTGGAAATTGCCAGCGAATTCCGTTACCGCACCCCTGTGATTGTCAATAACACACTGTATGTGTGTATTTCTCAATCTGGTGAAACTGCCGATACTTTGGCTGCACTGCGCGATACCCAAAAACGCGCTGCTGCAAAAAGTTTAAACATTACCACCATGACCATTTGTAATGTGGCTACCTCTTCAATGGTGCGTGAAACCAATTATAGCCTGCTAACCCTGGCCGGACCTGAAATTGGCGTTGCGTCAACCAAAGCATTTACCACGCAGCTTGCCGCACTCATGTTGTTGGTACTGAAGATTGGTCAAGTGAAGCAAAGCATCTCGGCTGAACAAATTACTGCCATTACCACTGATTTATGGCATACGCCTAAAGTTATCCTAGATACCCTACAGCAAGATAAAGACATTTTGCGTTTATCCGAGCTGTTTGTAGAAAAACAGCACTGCCTGTTTTTAGGCCGTGGTACCGAGTTCCCAATTGCTCTTGAAGGCGCATTAAAACTGAAAGAAATTTCATATATTCATGCCGAAGGTTATGCAGCAGGTGAACTGAAACATGGTCCATTGGCACTGGTAGACAATGACATGCCGGTGGTGATTCTGGCTCCGCAAGACGACATGCTCGACAAGCTCAAATCCAATATGGAAGAAGTTCAGGCCCGTGGTGGCGAACTGTTTGTCTTTGCCGACGAAAACAGCGGCATTAAAGGCAAAGACCGTCAGCATGTGGTTCATGTACCAAGTATCAGTCCGATTCTTGCGCCAATTGTTTACAGTATTCCTGTACAGCTGCTGTCCTACCATGTGGCTGTCTTACGTGGAACGGATGTCGATCAGCCGCGTAACCTGGCAAAATCGGTCACGGTGGAATAATAAATTTTGATATAAGGCTGGGTAACCGGCCTTTTTCTTGCAAAGGAAAGAGTAAAAGAATATGACCCTGAGTTGTTTTAAAGCCTACGATATTCGTGGAAAATTGGGTGAAGAATTAAATGAAGACATTGCCTATAAAATTGGCCGGGCTTATGGACAAATCTATCAACCTAAAACAGTGGTCATTGGTTGTGACATTCGTCTCAGCAGTGAAAGCCTGAAACAGGCGACCATTCGCGGTTTAAATGATGCAGGTGTTAAGGTACTCGATTTAGGCATGACGGGAACGGAAGAAGTCTACTTTGCTGCCTTCCACCTCGATGTTCAAGGTGGCATTGAAGTGACTGCCAGTCATAATCCGATGGATTACAACGGTATGAAACTGGTGCGTGAAAATGCCCGCCCAATCAGTGCAGATACAGGCCTTAAAGAGATTCAAGTTCTAGCTGAATCTGGCATATTTAATGACGTTGCCGTAAAAGGCACGACTGAAAAATACAATATCCTGCCTGAATTTGTAGATCACCTCATGACTTACATCGAACCTTGCAAGATCGCACCGATGAAACTGGTGGTAAATGCGGGTAATGGTGCAGCAGGTCATGTAATTGATGCGATTGAAGAAAAATTCAAGGTTCTGAATGTACCGGTAGAATTTATTAAAATTCACCATGAAGCCGATGGTACCTTCCCGAATGGCATTCCCAACCCGCTGCTGGTTGAAAACCGGGATAGCACGCGTCAAGCCGTCATTGAGCATGGGGCTGACATGGGGCTTGCCTGGGATGGCGACTTTGACCGTTGCTTCCTGTTTGATGAAAAAGGCCAGTTTATTGAAGGCTATTATATTGTGGGTCTATTGGCACAAGCGTTCTTGCTGAAACAATCGGGTGAGAAAATTGTGCATGACCCGCGTCTGGTCTGGAATACCTTTGACATTGTTGAACAATACCAGGGTGAAGCGATCCAGTCTAAATCAGGCCATTCTTTCATTAAAGAAAAAATGCGCGAGCATAATGCCATATATGGTGGAGAAATGAGTGCGCACCACTATTTCCGTGACTTTGCCTATTGCGATAGCGGCATGATTCCATGGCTGTTAGCGGTGTCAGTATTGTCTGAAACCCAAAAACCGTTGTCCGCCCTGGTAGAAGAAATGATTGCAAAATTCCCATGTTCAGGCGAAATCAACTTCAAAGTGGCAGATACCCAAACGACCATTCACAAGATTTTTGATCACTATGCCGGTCAAAATCCGGTCATTGATCGAACAGACGGTGTGAGCCTGGATTTTGGCGCATGGCGTTTAAACGTACGTGCTTCCAATACCGAGCCATTACTGCGCTTAAATATTGAAAGCCGTGCAGATAGAAATCCTGAACCGATACAGGATTATGTCGATGAATTGACCCTGCTGATTCAAGGCAATCATTAAAAATAAGATGGCAATCGCCTGGTATTGCCATCTTATAAAAAGAGCTCAATTTGAGCTCTTTTTATTTTAAAAACCAGTCATTTAAATTTTATATCTTTTGTTCACAAACTTTCCTGGCTGTTCAAAATTAAGCACCTTGGCATAATTACCCGCAGCAGTCGCATTTTCAGGGATGTCTTTGGTCACTACACTGCCCGCACCGATGGTGACATTATTGCCAATTTTAACATTTTCAATAATACACACATTCGGCCCGATATAGACATTATCCCCAATCATCGCCGCCGGACCTAAATTTGCACCGATGGTGGTATATTGCGACAAATTTACATTATTGCCTATGGTTGCCGTTGGACTCACCACCAATGGTCCGCCATGACCAATATATAAGCCAAAGCCAATTTTTGTATTGGCATGAATATCAATGCCATATTTTTTCTTTTTATAATAAAAAACAGGATAGGCAATCTTGGCAAGCCAGGTTTTGGAACTGGCGATTCTAAGCCAGACAGAAAAATTAAACCCTCGATTAAAAAAATAATTTTTAATGAAAGAACTCAGTTTTTGATTGCCTGTATATCGATATAAATCACTCAAAATTAATTTCAAGATCATCGAATTCACCTGTCTGTTCATGATCGGATCTTAGATAAACCCTTTCGGATTTTGCTTTTGCCAGTTCCAGCTGTCTGCCAGCATATCTTCCAGAGTATATTGCGGTTTCCAGCCTAACTCTTGCACGGCACGGCTATTGTCTGCAAATGAAGTTGCCACATCGCC
Organism: Acinetobacter sp. T_3_1; assembly: GCF_025377055.1. Lineage (NCBI taxonomy): Bacteria > Pseudomonadati > Pseudomonadota > Gammaproteobacteria > Moraxellales > Moraxellaceae > Acinetobacter > Acinetobacter sp. T_3_1. The sequence goes on from NZ_JACHVD010000005.1 coordinate 87,613, forward strand.
TTCACGACGCGGCTCAATGCTATAGGCGACTGGCACATGGTTGACCCGTTCAAACGTTTTCACCACTTCTAAAACCGATGACCCCTGACCTGTTCCAATATTCCAGGCACGACAGCCTTTTGCCATAAGGCGATTATTCAAAGCACACAAATGCGCATTCGCCAAATCCACCACATGGATATAATCGCGCACGCCAGTTCCATCAGCTGTATCGTAATCATTGCCGAAGATCGCCAGTTTTTCACGGCGGCCCACTGCCACCTGAGTAACAAATGGCATCAGGTTATTCGGAATGCCTTGCGGATCTTCCCCAATAAGGCCACTTTTATGCGCACCGACCGGGTTGAAATAACGTAATAAAGCAATCGACCAGTGTTCATCTGCCAAGGACAATTTCTGTAAAAGCTGTTCAACCATCAGTTTGGTATAACCATAGTTATTACTTGGCATACCTGTAGGCATGTCTTCATTTAAAGGCGAGACATTGGCCTCATCATACACGGTGGCCGATGAACTGAAGACCAGATTAAATACCCCAGCGCGCTGCATGGCCTGTACCAGTTGAATGGAGCCAGAAATATTATTGTCAAAATATGCCAGTGGAATTTGCTGGCTTTCCCCTACCGCTTTTAAACCGGCAAAATGAATCACAGCATCAATGTGGTGCTGCTGAAAAACCTGATCTAGAACCTGTGCATCGCGAATGTCACCTTGCACAAAAGTCAGGGTTTTTCCGCAGATCTGTTGTACACGGTTTAAAGATTCTTCCGAACTATTGCAGAGATTATCCAGCACAATGACATCATGCTCTGAATTTAACAGCTCTACACAGGTATGCGAGCCAATATAGCCTGCACCGCCAGTCACCAAAATTTTAGCCATGGGTTTTTCCTAATAGTATCTTTAATAAACCTTGAGTCGAGGCATCCAGCTCTGAAATGTTCTGACTTTCGCCACTTAAAATCGGCAGCAGTTGATTGGCAATTTCCTTGCCCTTTTCAACGCCCCACTGGTCAAAGGGATTAATATTCCATAACACTGACTGTACAAACACTTTATGTTCATACATGGCAATCAGCATCCCCAGGCTATAGGGTGTCAGCTCTTTAAGTAAAATGGTGCTACTGGGCTGATTGCCTGCATATTGTTTATAGGCCGGTAAATCATTAAGTTCAGCCTGATCCAAGGCCTGATTGCCAAATGCCAGCAAGCGCGACTGTGCCAGACAGTTGGACAGTGCCAAATGATGCTGCTCGATCAAGGCCTCGGCATTGTCTACATAAGTAAATTGCTGGGCATTATAGCGTTTTACAGGAGCAATAAAATCACAGCTGACCGCTTGTGTACCTTGATGCAATAACTGATAGAAAGCATGCTGGGCATTCGGTCCGACCTCGCCCCACACAATCGGGCAAGTATTGGTTTCAACATGCTCACCTGTACGTTGAATCGATTTGCCATTCGATTCCATTTCCAGTTGTTGTAAATACGAAGCAAAATATTTTAAACGGCCATCATAAGGCAAAATGGCATGGGTCTGGATATCTAGAAAGTTGGCATTCCAGGCACCCAGCAAACCCATCAACACCGGAATATTCTGTGCAAAAGGAGCATTCCGGAAATGCTGATCCATGGCATAAGCCCCGGCCAGCAGCTGCTTGAAGCCTTCAATCCCAATGGTTAATGCAATCGGCAAACCAATACACGACCAGAGCGAATAGCGCCCGCCGACCCAGTCCCAGAGCAACAACTGATTTTCAGGCGCAATGCCCCATTCGGTCATTTTCTCGGGTTTGGTGGATACTCCGATAAAATGGTGCTTGAGAATATGCGGATGCTGACCAAGTGCTTTTTCCAGCCACAAACGCACGGTTTGTGCATTGGATAAAGTATCAATGGTGCCAAAAGACTTGGATGAGATAATAAATAAAGTGGTCTCGGGGCGCAGCTGATGCAACAACGCTGAAAGCTGGCTGCCATCCATGGTCGAGACAAAGTGTACATCTAAAGGCTTGGTGGTCTGTTTTTTAAAATCTGATAAAGCATGGCTGACCATCACTGGTCCAAGATCTGACCCTCCCACCCCAATATTGACCACATCCTGAATCACTTCCCCGGTCGCACCGCGAAACTGACCGGCATGGATTTTTTCCACCAGGGCATACATGCGCTGAAGTTGCTGATGAACCTGCGCTGCAACTTCAGCATGCTGTTGATCATGCGGAGGCAAACGCAATGCCCAGTGCATCACTGCACGCTGTTCGGTATAGTTAATGGCTTCACGAGAAAATAGCCGTTTAATCCAGGGCTTGAGCTCTTGTGCATGTGCCCATTCAACCAAATGGTCAAGTACCGCCTGATTGATCCGATGCTTGCTAAAATCAAAAATCACATTGTCTAAATTTACAGAGAATTTTTGAAAACGCTCATGATCTTCTGCAAAGTAATCGCTTAAATGTTTATTTTTCAATTCATTTTTCAAGTTCAGCAGCTTGTTTAGAACACTATCAATCTCTTCTACTGGATAAGGTTGTGCTTGATTCATCATTAACGCCCTACCCCCATATAGGCAAATCCCTGACCTTTCACATAGTCTGGATCATAAATATTTCGACCATCCAAAATCAGCGGATGCCGCATGATTTTTAATAAAGTCGGGTAATCCGGACTCCAATATTGTTTCCAGGCAGTTAACAGGCATAAGGCATGTGCGCCATTTACGGCTTCATACTGGTCAGTACAATAAATCAGGTCCGCACGATGACCATAGACTTTCTCAATTTCCGCCAAGGCCTGCGGATCATGCAGCTTGACCGTTACGCCCTGTGCCCATAAGGCTTTCAGCATGGTATGAATGGGGGACTGCTGGATACGTGCCGTATTTTCTTTAAAAGAGGCACCCCAAATTGCCACCGTTTTAGCTTTTAAATTGCCATGGTAATAATTCCATAGTTTTCTAAACAGCAACTCTTTTTGCTGTTCATTGATTTCCCAAACCTGAGCCAACAGCTGACTTTTAGCCCCTGTCCCGGACACGGTATTGGCCAAAGTAAGAATATCATGCGAGAAGTTCTCTCCGCCAAAACCCGCACCTGGATACAGATAGGACGACCCGATCCGGCTATCCGCTGCCATGCCCTGACGCACATGCTCGATATCAATCCCCAGTTTTTCAGCCACGACAGCCAGGTCATTGATATAACTAATGCGTGTCGCCAACATGCCTGAAATGCTGAGTTTGGTAAATTCAGCATCTAAAATGGGCATAAATAGATATTGCTGATGGCGTGGAAATAATGGACGCAATAATTCCTGGATTTTGAGTTGAACCTTGCTTTGCTCACAGCCCACAATCAACTGTTCGGCTTGAGTCATGCTGGCCAAGGCATTCCCCTCCTGAATAATATCGGGTAAATACACCCAGTCATCTTCAGGTAAATACTTTTGTAATTCGTCGGTACCATGCAAGCCTAGTGTGGACGCGTTAATCATCAGTTTAGGATGAATAATTTGACGCTGGCCGATTTCTTTTAATATTTCAATGCCTAAATTTTCTTCAGTCGGATTAAAACTAAAGAAATAGGCATCCATATCCAAGGCAATGTCATTCAGGTGACAGTATTTTAAAAAACCATTTTTTTCCTGTTTATCCAGTAACTGTTTGACTGCATCATCTTGGGCATAGGCTTGTTCTAAAGCACTTTTTTTTAGAAAATCACACCAATACACCTGATGGCCGCATTCGGCCAACAATGCTGACAGAACACCTGAATACAGGGTTTGTCCAAATACTGCAACCTTCATCATTCACCGCCTTATAATGCAAGTTCCCGGATAAGCGCTTTAAAGTCCTCACCCAATTTAGGATGATCTACACCATAATGTAACACGGCTTTGAGATAACCCAGTTTGCTGCCGCAGTCAAAGGTTTGACCTTTCATTCGATAGGCTTCAACCGTTTCGGTCTTTTGTAATTCTGCAATCGCATCGGTGAGCTGAATTTCATTGCCTGCACCTTTGGGGGTATTTTCCAATAATTGCATAATCTTGGCAGGTAACACATAACGCCCTACGACAGAAAGATTGGAGGGTGCAGTCCCAACTGCCGGTTTTTCTACAATCCCTTGCATCACGCTACTTTCACCTTCTAAAGGTGAGCTTGCAACATCTACAATGCCGTATTGATCGACCAGATGATCCGGCACAGCTTCCACCATAATTTGTGAAGCTTGAGATGCGTTAAAACGTTGAATCATCAAGCTTAAATCATTAACCGTATCTGAATCTTTTACCAATACATCAGGCAGTAACACGGCAAAGTCATCTTCTCCAATCACTGCTTTCGCACAGAGCACGGCATGACCTAAACCTAGGGGTTGTGGTTGACGTACACTAATCACGCTGACATGGGGAGGGAGAATTTCAGTAATTTCTTTAAGCAAATCAAATTTCTTTTTGTTTTCAAGTGTGGTTTCCAGCTCAAAGTTCCGGTCAAAATAATTTTCAATGGAGGCTTTGGAAGAATGGGTTACCAGGATAATTTGTTCAATGCCTGCTGCAACAGCCTCACGTACCACGTATTCAATGGCTGGACGGTCAACCACAGTGACCATTTCTTTAGGAATAGATTTACTGGCCGGTAAAAAACGTGTGCCTAGACCTGCGACTGGGAGAATAGCTTTTTTGATCATATTAACTAAGCTTAACCTAACATACTTTTGAGTCATCTTTAGGTTCATTACCCTGGAACAATGAAGGTCCTACATGCCCAGGAGCATTAATACCATCACCCCTTGTCATTACGCCCACTGTTTTCCACATAATTTTAAAATCTATCCTAATATTATGGTTGTCTACATACCAAACATCACATTTAAAACGATCTTCATAATCCAGTTCATTACGACCGCTTACTTGTGCCAAGCCGGTCATTCCCGGTCTAACCTCCAAACGTCGAGCTTGCTCAGGAGAATAAAGCTCAACAAATTCCTTAAGCATTGGTCGTGGACCAACCACGCTCATCTCACCTTTTAAAACATTTATAAGCTGTGGCATTTCGTCTAGGCTTGTGGAACGGAGTTTTTGTCCAAAAGCAGTAATCCGTTGCTCATCTGGTAACGGATTACCTTCTTTATCAAAGGCATCCTTCATAGAACGAAACTTAATCATTTTGAAAAGTTTACCATCTTTACCAGGTCGTTCTTGATAAAAAAAGACAGGCGAGCCAAGATTTTTTCGGACTTTAAGCGCCACAAAAACAAAAATAGGCGAAAGTACTATAAGAGCGATAGATGCAATAATAAAATCTATTAGTCTTTTCATAACAAATTCTCTACGGCCTTATTTTTAATAAAGTTCATTTATTATTGAAATAATTTTTTTCATAGCTACCGGTTCAATATAATGCTCTATTAAAGTTTGCTTTGCAGAAATATGTTTCATATTATGAAATTCATCATTAATTTTTAAAAACTTTTTAGCCAACTTTTGGGATTTCTATCATGAACTACCAACCCAAACTATGCTTCTTAATCAAAGCAGATCCTTCAGATTCCTTATTCCATTTTATTAGCCGCCCTAGAATAAATAGTAGGCTTTTATTGCGACACCAAGTTCATACACCCCTTCAGTTAGAGTACCTATAGAAACATCTCCAGCATTTAAGCCTTCAGACTTCCTTCTAGAATCAATCCTGCCTATAAATTTAATATGATCAGCATTCACCGTTAGCATCTCGAATCTAAAAACTCGCTCATCTGCTCCTCTTCTAAAAAGTTTCAGATAATAATTTCAATTATTCAATAATATTATGAATACTTGGCACCCGCGTATATTATCAAAAAAATTAAAGATTTATTTTAAATTATGCCAAGACAAATGCGAATGTACCAAATTATGCAATTTATCTTCCACATTATTACCCTCTACATCAACCCACTTTTAAATTACTCAATCTCTCTCATAAATCAAGAATTGATCTTTTTTTGATGGATATTTGTACTACATTTTTTTAGCGTTCATGCATAATATACGTCTGAAATACATCAGCTCGAAGATGCTTCTTTTTACTCAATTCAAGTAATACAGGAGCTTCTTATGATCAATTTTTCATTTAATAGTTGAACAATCGAAGAAGCATTTTCCGACTAAAGGTACCCCCCTAAACTATGTCTGGAAAACATCAAGTTCATTTTTTATATAAGTAATTGAAAAATATCTAACTCTATCTAATCGCTCTAAACTACAGCTCAATCATTGATATAACCAATCCGTGTTACAACCCTCCCGAATATTAAGTTTAGTCAATTCAGCATTAAAAACAGGCATAAATAGGTATTATTGCTGATGGGAAATAAAAGATGTAACCATTTCCTGACTTTGTTTTAAACTTCAGATGGGTTACAGCCTACTATCAATGGCTCGGCTTTTGCCATACTTTGTAACGCATTGCATTCCTGAATAACATCTGGCAGATAAATCCAATGATCATCTATCAGCATTTTCCTAAATTTTTCAGTTCCATCCATCACCGAAGTTGAAACATAAATAATTCAGTACTATTGTAATTGTTCTAAAAGATCTAGCTCTAGTGTTCTTTAGTCGGATTGAAACAGAAAAAATAGGCATCTATCTCCAGACTCAAATCAGAAAAGTTACAATATTTAAGCAACCCACTTCCAGCTTTTTTCAGTAAACAATTGACTGCTGAAATAGATCCGCCTATACCTGATGTCCACATTCGAAAAGCAGTGCAGACATCATACCGGCATAAACTGTTTGGCCAAATATTGCAACTTTCATATTGTAAGCTTATAAAGCAAGTTCTTGAATTAAAGCTTTAAAGTCTGCCCCCAATTTAGGATGATCTACGCCATAATGTAACACGGCTTTCAAATAACCCAGTTTGCTGCCGCAGTCAAAGGTTTGACCTTTCATTCGATAGGCTTCAACTGTTTCGGTCTTTTGTAATTCCGCAATCGCATCGGTGAGCTGAATTTCATTACCTGCACCTTTGGGGGTATTTTCCAATAACTGCATAATCTTGGCAGGCAGGACATAACGCCCAACCACAGAAAGATTGGAGGGTGCCGTGCCGACTGCCGGTTTTTCTACAATCCCTTGCATTTTAATACTTTCACCCTCTAAAGGTGAACTTGCAACATCGACAATACCGTATTGATCGACCATATGATCAGGCACAGCTTCCACCATAATTTGTGAGGCTTGAGATGAATTAAAACGCTGAATCATTAAACTTAGGTCATTAACCGAATCAGAATCTTTCACCAGTACATCGGGCAGTAAAACAGCAAAGTCATCTTCTCCAATCACTGCTTTGGCACAGAGCACGGCATGACCTAAACCGAGTGGTTGGGGCTGACGCACGCTGATTACACTCACATGAGGGGGTAAAATCTCGGTAATTTCTTTCAGCAAATCGAATTTCTTTTTACTTTCAAGCGTCGTTTCTAGCTCAAAGTTCCGGTCGAAATAATTTTCAATCGATGCTTTAGATGAATGGGTCACCAGAACAATCTGTTCAATTCCTGCTGCGACAGCCTCACGTACCACATATTCAATCGCTGGACGGTCAACCACAGTGACCATTTCTTTAGGAATGGATTTACTTGCAGGCAAGAAACGTGTACCGAGGCCTGCAACCGGGAGAATGGCTTTTTTGATCATAAATAAACTTCACTTAATTAACTTTAATTTCTTTACCACGTTGATAACCATCGACATACTGTTCCATGCGCTGTAAGGCCCAATCAATATCTTCCGGAATCGCAGTTAAAATATTCAGGCGATCAAACACAGGAAGCAGTTCATCCAGTGCATAATGCTTTTCAAAAGATCTAAGAATACGGCTATGCTGGGTAATTTCAGTGTCTTCTTGATCGATCAGTAATTCTTCATAGAGTTTTTCACCTGGACGCAGACCGGCATACTGAATTTCAATATCGCCCTCCGGATGCTGCTCATCACGAACTTTCAACCCACTCAAGGCAATCATTTGACGGGCCAGATCCTGGATACGCACTGGCTCGCCCATATCTAGCAGGAACACATCACCACCAACGCCTAAGGCACCGGCCTGAATCACCAGCTGTGAGGCTTCCGGAATAGTCATAAAGTAACGGGTCACATCCGGATGAGTGACTGTAATCGGTCCACCCTTGGCAATCTGCTGCTTGAACAAGGGTACCACTGAGCCGGAAGAACCGAGCACATTACCAAAACGGACAATACTGATCTGGGTCTGCTGTTGCGCTTCTGCCATCGCCTGGCAGTAAAGTTCTGCCATGCGCTTACTGGCACCCATGACGTTAGTTGGACGTACAGCTTTATCGGTTGAGATCAGGACAAAGGTTTCGACGCCTTTTTTGACCGCAGCATTAACGCTGAATGCTGTCCCTACTGCATTATTTTTAAGCCCTGCTAGCGGATTACACTCTACCAGCGGTACATGCTTATAAGCTGCCGCATGATAGACGGTTTGCACTGCATACTGCTCAATCACACGTTCCAGTTTTTGCTGCTCCAGCACCGAGCCCAGAATCGGAATAATCTCACACTGAGACATTAAACGTAATTCTTTATCAATGCTATACAGGGCAAACTCGGTTAACTCGAAAATAATGATTTTTGCCGGCTGGTTTTTCACAATCTGCCGGCACAGCTCTGAACCTATAGAGCCGCCTGCACCGGTGACCATCACCACTTTATCTTTAATATTCTTGGCCAGAAGCTCTGCTACGGGCGGCACCGGATCGCGTCCCAGCAGGTCAATAATATCTACTTCCTGAATATCAGAAATCCGGATTTCACCATCGACCAGTTTGGTCAATCCCGGAATCTCGGTAATTTTTAAATGTGCCGGTTCTAAAAATTTAATGATTTCACTTTTACGGACCCGTCCGACTGAAGGCAAAGCAATCAGAATTTCATCAATTTTTTGCTTACTCATGAGCTTTAGGGCTGTCTGGGCATCATAGACTTTAAGTCGCCCCAGCTGCTGTCCAGTCAATGAGCGTTTGTCATCAATAAACATGACCGGTAAATGCTCATTGGAACGATAAAGTGCAGCAGCAACCTGTTGGCCTGCATTACCCGCGCCATAAATCGCAATGCGTTTTTTCTGTACGTCAGCCTGCAAATAGGAACGGATAATAAAGCGGATAATGCCACGGCTAAACCAGATCCAGGCAAACATCATAAAGCCGAACATCAGCGGAATAGAGGTCGGAATAAATGCCGGGGTAAAATAAGCCAAGGCATAAAGACCGAAGACAGCCAATGCAGTCGCCAGTCCTATTTTGATCATAAACACTTCATTATAAGTACGGACAATAAAGCGGTAAACCCCACAGAGCAAAAGCGATGCAACGGCAATGACACTCACCCAAACTGCACCAAAAGCCAGATGAGGCACTACCTCTGCGCCTAAATCAAAAAGGCGAATCGCATAACATAGCCAGATCAAGACCGGAAAAGTACAAAAATCCAGAATAATTAAAAATGCAAGTTTGGCGGCTCGCGGTGATTCTACGAAAGGCGTAATGATCGATTTCACTGGGTACGTTGTCTCAATTCTAATAAATTTTTAATGAATCATGATTCTATTGGTAACTTAGAGTGATAATAGAGAAATGCACCGAATACGGTGCATTTCTCTTGCAAAAGTTTAAGCAACTATTCTATTAATGACCTGTTGAATTACCGTCACAGTTTTGTTAATACTTTCATCACTTAAGGTAGGATGCACCAAGAACATCAGACTGTTATCGCCAAGTTTTTGTGCATTCGCCAGGCGCTGTGCCGGGCGCCATGACGTGCCATCAAACGCATGTTCCAGATAGACTTCTGAACAGGAACCGCTAAAACAAGGCACATTCAGCGCATTAATTTCACCCATAATGCGATCACGTGACCATCCTTCAGGCAATTTTTCATTATTGACTTGTACATAACATTTATAGGCAGCATGTACATAGTCATCGGATGGGCGATGGACAGTAAAATATGGGCTGTCTGCAAATGCGGTATAAATTTTCTGCATATTGGCAAGCCGTTTTGCAGTCCACTCCGGCATTTTTTTCAGTTGAATGCGCCCAATAACTGCCTGCATTTCCATCATGCGCCAGTTGGTACCAAAGGAATCATGCAGCCAGCGGAAACCCGGTGGATGCTGCTTGTTATAGATGCTGTCAAAGTTTTTGCCATGATCTTTATAGGACCACATTTTTTTCCACAGGGTTTCGTCATTGGTGGTCACCATGCCGCCTTCACCGCCTGTGGTCATAATCTTGTCCTGACAGAAAGACCAGGCCGCGACATGGCCGATTGAACCGGCAGATTTGCCTTTATATTTTGCGCCATGCGCCTGGGCACAGTCCTCAATCACATACAGGCCTTTATCGGAAGCCAGCTGCATGATTGGGTCCATGTCACACATCCAGCCTGCCAGATGCACACAGATAATGGCCTTGGTATTGGGTGTAAGGACCGCTTCAATGGTACGATGGGAGATATTCTGGGAGTCCAGCTCGACATCGGCAAAGACCGGATTTGCCCCAGCCGTCACAATAGAGCTGGCTGAGGCCAGAAAGGTGCGTGAAGTCACAATCACATCATCCCCTGCGCCAATACCGAATGCCTTGAGTGCGACATCCAGCGCTACCGTTCCATTAGCCAGGGCGACTGCATATTTAGTTTCTGCAAACTGGGCAAATTCTTTTTCAAACTCACGGCATTCCTGTCCGGTCCAGTAGTTGACTTTATTCGACAATAAAACCTGGGAAACCGCGTCCGCTTCTTCCTGAGTAAAACTTGGCCATGGTTCAAATGCAGTGTTTAACATGATGTTTCCTGAATTTTTAAAATTGAAAAGCTTATTTTTTCTCTAGAATTCGTGCAGGATTACCCACAACTGTTACACCCGGTGGAACGCTTTTGGTGACTACAGCGCCCATACCCACTACAGCCCCCTTACCAATTACTAAAGGTTTGTCGGGTGTCCCCTGTTTAATCACGGCACCTGTACCAATATAGGCGTGGTCTTCAATATGGATATTGCCATTGCATTTCACCCCGGGAGCAAAGGTAACGTAATCACCAATGACACAATCATGAGCGACATAGCTATAAATATTGGCATGAAAGAATTTTCCAATTTTGATATTGGATGTCAGACAAGTGAAAGGACAAAGTAAGCTCCCTTCACCAATATGCACCTCATCTAGAATAACTGTATTGCCTGCATGAACATCTAGATGCTGTATCTGGTCCTCATTTAAACGCTGAACCAGTTTTTCACGAACTTGACTATTCGCGATAGCAATTGTTACAGCCTTATGTGTATTTGGTTGAGCGAGAAAATCCTGATAACTTAGAACAGCATAGCCATTTAAACTATTGCCAGCTTGACCATCATCGATGAAAACAAAGTTATCTTTGGCAAAGGTTGGAAATTGTTGACGAACCAATGGCATAACTTCTTTACCAAAACCACTTGCACCATACACACCAATATATAAAGCTTTCATTATGTTTCGTCCTTGTGTTGTGAGCCAGTAAAGCGTGTCATGGTCGCTTCACCCTCGGCACTGATATCATCTTTTGCTAAAACTTTATGTACTGTTTTAAACATGATTTTAAAGTCGAGCCATGTGGATTGATTTTCAACATACCAGGTATCCAGCTTAAATTTTTCTTCCCAGCTAATTGCATTACGGCCATTGACCTGTGCATGACCTGTCATGCCCGGACGTACATCATGGCGTTTGGCTTGTTCAGGGCTATAAAGTGGCAGATAATCCATCAGCAGAGGGCGCGGGCCGACAATACTCATATCACCCTTAATCACGTTCCACAGTTCCGGCATTTCATCCAGGCTGGTAGAACGTAGCATTTGACCAAAAGGCGTTAAACGTTCACTGTCCGGTAATGGATTACCCTGTTCATCCACAGCATCCTTCATGGTTCGGAACTTGATCATTTCAAAGGGCTTGCCATTTAAACCTGGACGTACCTGACGAAACAGGATCGGTGAGCCTAAATTTTTACGTACCTTATAGGCCACAAAAAAATAGACTGGAGACAACAGCAGCAAGGCTGTAGAGGCAATCACAAAATCCAGAACACGCTTTAACATTCATTTCACTCATTTTATATATTAAAGATTGGTCCAACGTCTATTCACTAATCTACCCGGATTGTTCATATGCAACACTTTCGCATAATTGCCCGCAGCGGTGGCACCGTCTGGAATATCTTTGGTGACGACACTACCCGCCCCAATCGTTGCATTAGATCCAATTTTAACCTGGTTCACAATACAGACCTGAGGACCAATATAAACATTATCGCCGATTTCGGCAGCCTGACGTCCCCCATTCGCACCAATGGTGCTAAATTGCGACAAATTTACATTATTCCCAATGACTGTTGAAGGATTTACCACCAATGGCCCGCCATGACCGATATACAAACCATAGCCAATCTTTGTGGTGATGTGAATATCAATGCCATATTGCTTTTTCTTATAATAATAAATGGGATAAGCAAATTTTGCCCAAATGGATTTTGCGCTGGCGAGTCGCAACCAGACTGAAAAGTTAAAACCACGATTAAACAAATAATTTTTTAAAAAGAGTTTAAAGCTGATCTTTCCGGTATAACGATACAAGTCACTTTTAATGTATTTCACGATCATAAGACCATCTCTGAATTATTTATCCTGTGCACCCAACTCATCTCGATCATGGCTTAGCAATGATCTGCATTTCTGTCAGCATATGCCGGTTCACTTGATGCACATCATATTTATTGAGTACTATTTCCCGGGAACGCTGTCCCATATAGGTAATCAGCTGGGTATCTTCAATAAAATACAGCATGCTTTGCACCAGATCATCGACCGATTTAACCGCCACCAGATAGCCATTTACGCCCTTACTCACCGTCTCACGGCAGCCCGGTGCATCGGTGGTAATAATGGCACGACCCATCGCCATAGCCTCCAAGACCGTACGCGGAGTTCCTTCCCGGTAAGAAGGCAATACATAAACCGAACTTACAGCGATGGCCGGACGCACATCACTCAGTTTACCCCAATACTTCACGGTTTTTTCCTGTACCCAGGTATCCAGCTCAGCTTGCGAAATCGCAGAGGGATTGTCATCAATCCAGCCGACCAGATGAAATTCCGTTTCAGGATATTGAGCCTTGATGATGCGGGCAGCTTCGGCATATTCGCGTACACCTTTATCACCGAGCAAACGGGCAATCAATAGAAATGAAGCTTTCACCTGCCCTTCTTCATTGAGTGGTAAAGGCAAGAGCTCAAAATCCTGCACATTCACCCCTGAACCATTGACTACCACTGTCGGTTTATTGGCATCAAGCAAGTTCATGTCTTGGAATAGCTTGAGATCATCCGGATTTTGGAAAAAGACTTTTTCAGCATGTTTCAGTGCCTGGGCATAGAGCCCATGTACCAGTTTCTGGAATAGGCTGCGTTTGCCCGATTCAATATTTTGAAAGGCATAACCCAGCCCGGTAATCAAGGCAAAACGTTTAGGCACCCGCGCCAACCATGCCGCCAGTGTCCCGTAAATCACCGGTTTAATGGTATAGCTCAGCACCATATCCGGCTGAATTTGGCGGATCATCTGATACAGGTTTTGCAGCAGCTTGAGATCGGCCAGTGGATTGGTGCCTGCGCGCTGCATGGGGATGCAATGCACCTGATAACCCATCTGCTGCAACTGCTTTAATTCATCGGGAAAATCCGTCAAATCAGGTGCAAACACATGAATTTCATAACCCTGAGCATGAATCGCCTCTAACAGTTTTCCCCTAAAGTTCAAGGCTGAAGGAAGATAGCTACAAATCATTAAAAACTTCATGCCTGCTGTCTCCACGCTGCCAGATACTGCTGACTGACATATTCGATACTAAAATTCTGTTCCACGCGCTGACGGGTCAACTGCTTCAGTTCAAGTTTCTGACTTGGACTTAAATGAACATAATCCATAATGGCTTTTGCCAAGGCAGCAGCATCGCGTGGCTGAACAATTGAACCCAGCTGTTGCACGATATATTTTGCATCACCGACATCGGTACTGATACAAGGTAAACCGGATGCCATCGCTTCCACCAGCACATTAGGAAAACCTTCGGTAATCGAGGTCATCAGGAAAACATCAATGGATTGATAAAAGGCCGGCATATCAGAGATTTGATCAAGCAACTGCACTTTGTTTTCATCCAATTGATATTGCTCAAATAAAGCTTTAACCTCAGGATTACTCAGGCTCGCGCCACTGCCTGCGATTTTAAACATCACCGGCTGATCTTTCAGTTTGGCCATAGCCTCAAATAAATAGGGATAGCCTTTAGCCGTGTGATAACGTCCGGCAAAACCAATCACTGTGGGATGGTTAAGCGCAGGATTAGGCTGAAATTTATCCAGAGATACGCCATTGGCAATCACCTGTGAATTGGCATTGTTCAGGCCAAAGTTTTGATGCTGCTCCAAAGCAGAATGCGCACAATAAACAATGCCTCTGGGCTTCACTGCGAGTATTTTACTCAGTGCTAAAGCAACTTTAGTACTGATGGATTCATCTTTAGGTGAAGCGAGCGAATGATGGATCCCCCAAAACACATTTGGTTGATTCGCTAACCCTATAACACTGAGACTGGTCAGCACATTGGCATGATACATCCAGCATTGCACCGCTTTTGGAGCCAATGCTTGCAGTAAATTACGCAGCTTTTTGAGGATACTTAAAGTGTTTAGACCATTCCAGTTTAAAGCGTAGTATGACTGACACAAAGCCAGCGTATCGGCATAAACATCAGATACGTTCATCAATGCAATAATCACATGATCATATTCATACTGGGTTTGCTGAATCAGCCGTGACAGCATCATTTCTGCCCCGCCGACACCCGCAAAGTTGGTGATCACATGAACCATTACAGGCTTGCTCATGATGCAGACTCCATCATATTCAGGTACTGCTTCAAGATCGTTTGCTTATGGAACTGCTGAATGTGTGCTGTAAAATCAGCCTCTTTATATTGTACATAGTCAGCAAAAATTGCCTGTTGCATGGCGTGTGTTAGACCTGCTTGATCATTACATTGCACCAAGAAGCCAAATTTGGAATTGTCCAAAATTTCCATCGGACCGCTTGGACAATCGGTACTCACCACTTTCACTTTAGATGCAAGTGCTTGAATCAATACGCCCGGTAAGCCTTCCCAATTTGAGCTTAAAACGAATAACGCAGCGTATTTAAAATAGGCATAAGGATTCGAGTCAAAGCCCGGTAAATCGACAACATCTTTTAAGCTTAATTCTGCAACTAAAGCTTCAAACTCAGCACGTAGTTCACCTTCACCCAAAATAATGAGTCGCGTATCAGGATGCTGATCATGCAAGGCTTTAAAAGAACGAATTAGAAAACCAAAGTTTTTGGCTTCAGTCAGACGACCCACTGCTAAAATGACTTTATTCGTCTCATTAAAAAATTTGTGTGCTACAGGCGCTGTGAGTTTTTCAAAATAGGTATCATCCAGCACAGGGTTATAAATCGTGTTGAGATTATTTTTCTTATAACCATAATAGTCACGAAAATCTGCTTCAACGCCTTTAGATACGCATACCACTTGCTGTGCCATTGGGTAAGTCCAATTTACTAAGCTTTTTAACACAAACTTGGCAATGCCTTGCAGCTTTATATTTTTTGAAGGTGTGGATACTTCACGGAAAATCAGTCGAGTATTTACCCCTGCCAATTTTTTCGCAATTCCTGCCACAATATTTGTATGAGTTTGGGTAGCGACTAGGCAATCGTATTGCTCGGCTTGCAGGCATAATTTCAATGGCGTAATGCCATTCATCACTCGACCACAATTCAAATTTATCAATTCAATTTTAGGACTGACTTCAGGTAACAATTTAGCTTTTTCACCATTTAAGTTACAGACAGCTAAATGAATATTTAATCCTTGTTCAGCAAAGCTATTTGCCAGTTGAATGACTGTACGTTCTGCACCACCACCACCCAAGCTTGGCAAAAAGAACATAACTTTACTCAACATAATTAGCCCCTTAAATATATAATTAACAATTAATTCGATTTTTGCGCTTGAATTTCTAATGAACGCTCAACCCGCTCAAAATAATTAGTAATTCCAGCTAACTCACTATCATTAGCACAAGTATTTTGAATTTTGACTTGATAGTCAGCAAAACTTGAAACCACTTTTGCTGGTACACCAATAGCTACGCTATCATCGGGAATATCTTTAGTAACCACAGAGCCTGCACCAATTACTACATTTGATCCAATTGTAACACCAGGCATAATAATAGAATTTACTCCAATAAAAACATTTGAACCAATTTCAATTGGAGCAAAACGTTGATAACGTTTACCTTCTGCATTTTTAACTAAACAGGTACTACCATCGTGTGTTATTAATTTTACACCCGATGTAATTGTTACATTATCTCCCATACTAATTAGAAAAGGTTCAGAGCCCCAATTTTTGGTATATAGTCGACAATTTTCACCAACTTTGACTCCTCTTCTCCTAGCGTATTTTATTGAGCCTAATAACATATAGAAAAACAAATCAAAAACTAGATTAATTATTTTCATCATCCTTTAATCCTAGAGTAGATAAACATAATAATTAGAAATATTAATATATAAGAGATCGAGTTTACTATAATCTTAAAATCGCCAGTAGAACCATATAGCCCCCAAACAATTAATATTGGAAGCACAATAATCAATGAATATTTTCTATCTAAATTTGACAGATAAATTCTGTCCATAAAAGAAAAAATAAAGCTATATATAATTGCAGCTATAAAAGCTCCTGGAAACCATAAACTATATACACCATAACCAATTATTCCTGGGGGAATCATTGACGAACTAATACCTGTTAACATTTCAGTATTATATAAACTAATACTATTTGGTTTAACAATACCTGTAATTCTTTCAGGTATAAAGTATAATAAAGATAGAAAATTATCTTTAAACCAATATATAAAATTAGATTTATCAAACTCAATCAATGCCATTTCTATTGAATAGGTCCGATGGCAAAAGTACCCAACAGATGACTCAAAAAAACTTGAGCTTTCTTTCTCTAAAAAAGTTTCCTTAATACTTTCACCTTTGATAATAGCATCAAATGATGAAAAAAACTGTTTTCCAAAAATAATAAAAAAAGAAACTAGCAAGAAAATAGGAGAGAATTTAATAATATGATAAAATCTTATACTCTTTCCCTTCATATATAAGTAAATTATTATTATAGACGTTAAATAAATAACAATTCTCGTTCTACCGCCCATTAATAAAAATGCTATAAATACTTGTAAAAAGCTAATAATAAAAAGTAATATATATTTTTTATTATTAGTATCTAATAGCATGAAAGTGCTATAGAGAAGAGGGAACACACCTATTGGCATAAGGTATTTAACGAAAGTTGCTCCGGATGCACCTTCTTCTAACTCACCAAATCCCGCTCGAATAGCTGATGTAGCTGCTAGTGCTTTAGTAAATCCACCATATTGAGAGATATAAACCAATATAAATATTGAGCACAAAAAAAATGATATTATTGACGCTACTTTTATTGAATTAAAATTCAGTTTTAAATTTAATTTTAAGAAACTAATTTTCTGAAAAAAATTATAAAAATATAAAGAAATAAAATATGATAGAGTTACCAAAATACAAGAAAATACGATATAATAATCTTGTCTATTTAAGTTAACATATAGATCTAATTGTTCATTATATTGAAATATACTATAACAACCAGCCAAACCATATATAAAGAAATATATAAAATTTAAAATGTGTAAACCAATATTGTGTGGTTTCTTAGATAAAAAATATATTAAATTAAATAATGATATCAAAATAAGTGGGAAATATATAATAAATATCATAAAATTAATTACTCGGCATATTTTTAGAAAAAATACAAGAAACTATTAAGATAGATGAAAACATCATATTGACTACAGAAAAAACACTAATAACATCTATATAATTTAAAAACATACTACCTATAAATAAAGCAAAAAATCTAAACAAACCTAATATTACTTCATATACCAGTAGAAACTTATGTTTATTATATGCCTGTAAAAAACAGAATACTGGAACCTTAATTATATCAAACCCAAAACCTAGTACTAACCAACTTGCAAAATAACCTGCAACTTTCCATTTCTCACCAAAGCCTATACTAAAAATTAGAGGAAAAACATAAAATAGTATAATAATTATTGGAAGTATTGTAAGGAATAAATAAGTTGTATGCTTAAAGACAATTTTTTTATTATAAGCAAAATCATTTTTAACAAAAATTGGCATCACTACTTGCCTATAGGTAGTACCAATAATTGATATAGGTGCAATTAATAACCTATAAGCCAACCAATATTGACCTGCTATAGCTACACTAAAATTGCTAGCTAATAATATAGGTGCAGAATTCAAGCTTAGAGAGGCAAGGAATCCTTGTGGCATACTATATAGAGGTAACTCTTTATATTTAAATACAGTATTTTTTATTTCTTTTAAGTGCAAAAATCTTAGTTCTTTAAATATAAGTTTATCTTTTAAAAAAGATATAAAAGAAATAAGAGTTCCAAATATAACCCCTAATATCAAAGACAAACCTGAAAATTTATAAAAAGATAATTGAAAAAAACCTGTAAGAAAACTTCTTACCACTGAATTCTTAGCAGAAATCTTATGATTATGTAAATAACTATTCCAATATGTAAGTAGATCTATATATGCATTTAATATTGCTAAAATAATAATAAAAAAATATATTATTAGACTATAACCGCTTATATTAAATAGATATACAAAACAACTTAATATACCTGTAGCTAAAAAAACAATAGGAATACATAATATTGCTGCTGTTATTAAAATTACATATGCCTCACCTATATTTTTAGCGTAGTTTATTGCTAGATTTAGTCTTAAATGTGCAATCACAGCTATAATACTACTGGCAGATAAAACTATACCTAAAACCCCAAAATCATCAGGATTATATAATCTAGCCAATAAGGGAGAAATTGCAAAAGTGAATATTTGGGCTAATGCAGTTCCCCCCATCAGTAAAGCTATATTTTTTTTAATTGACATAACTTTATTTTAAAAAGCTAATATACCAAGGCATTGCTTGATCAATTCCTTGTGAAATTAAAAATTTTGGATCATAGCCTAATAATTTTTCAATTTTTTCAACACTTGCTTGTGAATGACGAACATCCCCAGCACGAAAATCACGATATACAGGCTCTTTAGTATAAGTCACACCATTTTCATTTAATGCAGCTTTAATGGCATTAAACAAATCATTTAAAGTGGTACGGTCACCGACCGCCACATTATAAACCTGGTTTTTAGCTTCATCATTTGCTGTTGCAGCTAAAATGTTGGCCTGAACGGTGTTTTCAATAAAACAGAAATCACGGCTGGTTTCACCATCGCCGTTAATAAACACGTCTTCACCGGAAATCATGGCCGCTGTCCATTTTGGAATGACTGCGGCATAAGCACCATTTGGGTCTTGACGTTTTCCAAAAACATTAAAATAGCGTAAACCAATCGCTTTAAAACCGTACGTGCGTGCAAATACATCAGCATAAAGCTCATTGACGTATTTAGTTACTGCATAAGGTGACAATGGATTGCCAATATGCTCTTCTACTTTTGGCAAGGCTGGGTGATCACCATAAGTCGAACTACTGGCTGCGTAAGTAAAACTTGAAACCTGCGCATCACGTGCCGCAGTCAACATATTCAGGAAGCCACTAATATTAGTTTCATTGGTGGTGATCGGGTCGGCAATCGAACGTGGTACTGAGCCTAAAGCTGCTTCATGCAAGACATAATCCACGCCAGCACAAGCTTTCTGACAATCTTCAAATTTACGGATATCACCTTCAATAAAGCTAAAGTTTGCCCACTGCTCAGGAGTAACCAAACCCTGCACTTCATCCAGATTATATTGATGACCGGTTGCAAAGTTATCTAGCCCTACAACTTTCTGATCCAACTTCAATAAGGTTTCTAACAAGTTGGAGCCAATAAAACCTGCAACACCAGTGACTAACCACGTTTTAGGTGCCTGTTTTAATTGCTCACATACAGTTTGATATTGGCTCATATTTATTCCTTATTTTAGAGTTATAGACGAATATCAGCTTCAGCTGGATTCAGCACATATTTTAAGTCATACAAAACATGCTGACCTTTACCTAAAGCACGAATTGCCTCTACGCCCATCTCTTTAAATTGATGATGAGCAACTGCCAAAATAACTGCGTCGTAAGTATTTTCATTTACAGATTGTACAGGGGTAATTCCATATTCATGTTCAGCTTCTTGTGCATCCACCCATGGGTCATAAACATCGACATTCATATGGTATTCACTCAGTTCATTTACAATATCAATGATTTTGGTGTTACGAATATCCGGACAGTTTTCTTTAAAGCTCAAGCCAAGCACCAGGACTTTTGCACCCTCAACCTGAATCTTCTTCTGAATCATACCCTTAACAAGCTGAGTCACGACATAAGCACCCATTGAATCATTTAAACGGCGACCGGCTAAAATAATTTCAGGATGATAGCCAATCGCTTGTGCTTTATGGGTTAAATAGTAGGGGTCTACACCAATACAGTGACCGCCAACCAGACCCGGACGGAATGGTAGGAAATTCCATTTGGTTCCTGCAGCTTGTAAAACCGCTTCTGTATCAATACCCATTTTATTGAAAATAATGGCAAGTTCATTAATTAAGGCAATATTGACGTCACGCTGGGTATTTTCAATCACCTTTGCAGCTTCGGCCACTTTAATGCTGGCTGCTTTATGCGTACCGGCTTTAATAATTAGGTTATAGACTTGGTCAACAAAGTCGGCAACTTCTGGAGTAGAACCCGAAGTAATTTTTAAGATATTGGTTACGCGGTGTAGTTTATCACCCGGGTTAATCCGTTCCGGACTGTACCCGGCAAAAAAATCCTGGTTAAATTTAAGACCCGATACTTGTTCTAAAACTGGAATACAGGTTTCTTCTGTTGCCCCAGGATAAACAGTTGACTCATAAACAACGATATCTCCTTTATTTAACACCTTACCAATACTGGTCGACGCTTTTACAAGAGGAGTCAAATCCGGTTGCTTGAACTCATCAATAGGGGTGGGCACAGTCACAATAAAAAAATTACAGTCTTTTAATTCTTCTAAATTTGCTGAATAGGTTAAGTGATTTGCCTGCGCTAATTCTTCTGGAGAAACTTCTAATGTATGGTCCTGCCCACTTTTGAGTTCATCAATACGCTTCTGATAAATATCAAAGCCAACTACAGCTACTTTTTTTCCAAATTCAACCGCTAAAGGTAAACCGACATATCCTAAACCAATAACGGCAATCTTAAGTTCTGATAGAGTTAGCATTTTTGAGCCTTGCTTATTTATATAATCTAAAAGGGAAATAAAAACGGGTTGTACTATAGCAGAAAACCCCGTCTTTTTTGTTGCCATTTTATATAAAAATCCATTAAAAAATGAATGACATTAATCAAAAGAAAATCATTTTTATTTAATTTAAATTTAAATTATCTTTTTTTACTTAATAAGTATCATCTTTTTATTCCACTTAAATAACTTACAATTTGTTATATTTTTTTTCTAATTTGAAAGGTAAAATGCTTTCACTTGAAGTGTTTAATAATTTTTACAACAGGATTTAGAGTGAGAAAAATTCAGTTTACTGCTTTATTGGTTTTAAGTTGTTCCATGGCAGGTTGTGCTATTACATCAGGTCTTCAAACTTATGACTTACCAAGCGAAGGAGTTTATCAAACGGATTTGGGCACTCAAGTCAATGTAATCAAGCTCACCCAAGAAGCGTTGTTTGCCGTACAGCCTGCTGAAATCAATATTCGTCAGGATTATGCCCATTTATTTAATATTTCCCATAAAAATTATAAATTGAGTCCTGGAGATATTCTTTCCATTTATCTTTGGGCCTATCCTGAAATTACTCCGCCTACCAATACAATCAGCAACGAACAAGCCGTTCAGGCCAACGGTTATCAAATTGACCAAAATGGCTATATCCAGTTTCCCATGATTGGGCGTTATAAGGCCGCAGGAAAGTCATTGACTCAGGTCAACCAGGAGTTGCGTAACCAGCTTTCCCATTATTTAAAAACACCGGATGTGATTGCCCGGGTATTGTCTTATCAAGGTCAACGCTTTTCCGTGCAAGGCAATGTGATGAAAGGCGGACAATTTGCGCTCAGCGACCAACCTGTCAGCGTATATACAGCTTTAGGTATGGCAGGTGGGGTGAATTCCCAGCAAGGGGATAATGCTTCTATAACGCTGGTCAGACAAGGTCGTAGCTATCAGCTCAATAGTATTGAGCTGGAAAAAGCCGGACTGTCCTTACATAACCTGCTGCTCCAACCCAATGACACTTTATATGTCAATTCACGTGAAAACCAAAAAGTTTATGTGATGGGTGAATCGGGTAAAAACCAATCCCTGCCAATGCGCGATCAGGGCATGAGTTTAAGTGATGTTTTAGGTGAAAGTTTAGGTTTAAATCCGCTGTCTGCAAGTCGAAGTAAAATTTATGTCGTCCGTAGCAATGCTGTAGATACCTCCACAGAAGTGTATCAACTGGATTTAACCAGTATTGCCGATTTTGGTTTGGCCAATAAATTCAAAATGCGCAGCAATGATATTGTCTATGTCGATGCTTCAGGTTTAGCCCGCTGGCAACGTGTGGTCAACCAAATTATTCCCTTCTCGAACGCACTTTATAATTTGGATCGCCTGGGGCAATAATGCAAATTCAGAACATTCTTGTAGTTTGTGTAGGCAATATCTGTCGTAGCCCGATGGCTGAATATTTCTTAAAACAGCAATATCCGCAACTGCATATTGAGTCTGCAGGTATTGCCGCTTTAGTCGGCCATAACGCAGACCCCAAAGCGACACTTTGTATGCAGCATCTAGGTATTGATATAAGTGCTCATATTGCAAAAAAACTGGATGCAAAGCAAATCAAGCAAGCAGACTTGGTTTTAGTGATGAGTCAAAATCAGCAAAAGCATATAGAGCAGACCTGGCCTTTTGCGAAAGGAAAAACTTTTCGCTTAGGGCATTGGCAAGGCAAAAACGTTCCTGACCCTTACCAGCATGAGCAATTGGTCTTTGATGAAACCTGTCAGTTAATACAGGATTGTATTAGTGACTGGACACAACATATTTAACTTTTTGATAGCAAAATTATGAGCCAAAATACCAATACTGAAGATACTATTGATTTAAAAGAACTTTTATTTTCACTGATTGCGCAATGGAAACTTATTGCACTCTGCATCATTTTAAGTCTGGTTTCTGCACTGCTGTATTTAAAAACAACGCCGGATACCTATTCAGTGGATGCTTTGGTACAAGTAGAGGAAAGTAAAGGAACCTCTGCCGCTTTATTGGGTGATTTATCCAATATGATTGAGCAGAAGCAACCAGCTCAAGCTGAAATAGAACTGCTCAAATCCCGTTTGGTACTGGGTTCTGTTATTAAAAACTTAAACCTCGATTTAAAAATTTCAGGTACAGAAAACAGTTTTTTTGATCGTTTATTACACCCCCATGATTATCAAACCCAATATCAAAACAAATCTGTTTTATTTAAGGATGATGCCCAGTCTTTTGAGGTTCGCAAGTTTGAAGTTCCACCTGCCTATTTAGACAAAAATTTGTCGCTCAATTTTAATGACAATAAATTCACTCTAACGGATGCAACAACTCAGCAAGTGGTTATTAGTGGCCCGATCAACCAGGAGAACCAACACAGCTCAGCATCCGGAACCTGGAAAGTCGCCATTTATACTCAAGGCCAGCTAAAAGACAGCTACAACATTCAAAAAATGTCTTTACCCGCAGCCATGAGTTCAATCACAAATAACTATTCTGTGGCCGAAAAAGGCAAAATGACTGGCATCTTGGGCCTAAATTATCAAGGTCAAGATAAAGAACATATTACCAAAGTTCTTAACTCAATTCTGGTTGCCTATAGCCATCAAAACATTGAACGCCGTTCTGCTGAAACTGCGCAAACGCTTAAATTTCTTGAAGAACAGTTACCGGAATTAAAGCAGCAGCTTGATGTGGCTGAACGCGAATTCAACAAATTCCGTCAACAATATAATACTGTTGATGTAACCAAAGAATCCGAACTATATTTGACCCAGAGCATTCAGCTTGAAACATCTAAAGCTGAACTGGAACAGAAACTGGCGGAAGCTTCTGCAAAATACACCAATGAACATCCGGTGATGGAACAGATGAATGCTCAACTGGGTGCAATCAACAAAAAAATTGGTGAGCTGAATGGCACCTTAAAACAGTTGCCTGATTTGCAGCGCCGCTATTTGCAGCTTTACCGTGAAGTTGAAGTCAAACAGCAGCTTTATACTGCCCTGCTTAACTCATACCAGCAATTGCGTATTGCCAAAGCAGGTGAAATTGGCAATGTCCGGGTTGTGGATACAGCCGTTGAACCCATTAAGCCTATTGCGCCAAAGAAACTGCAAATTTTAATTTTGGCCATATTCCTGGGTGGTTTCCTGGGAACCTTACTGGCTTTATTACGCAATATGATGCACTCTGGAATTAAAGATTCCGATCAAATTGAAAATGAACTGGATTTGCCGGTCTATGCCACTGTTCCACGTTCACCGATTCAAGAAAGTCGGATTAAGCTTCTGAAAAAGAAAAAGCATATTCCTATCTTAGCCATTAAAAATAGCGATGATATCGCGATTGAAAGCTTACGCAGTATGCGTACCGCCATTCATTTTGCTTTAAGCGAAGCCAAAAACAATATCATCATGATTTCCGGCCCTGCCCCTGAAGTGGGTAAATCTTTTATTTCGGCCAATTTAGCGACAATTTTGGCGCAAAGTAATAAGCGGGTCTTAATTATTGATGGCGATATGCGTCGTGGTTATTTACACCGATATTTTAACCAAGACAATCAATCCGGTTTGGCTGAATATTTAAATGGCCAACAAGCACTTGAGAGTATTGTTAAATCCACTGAAGTTACCCATCTGGATGTGATCACTCGTGGCAAAAGCCCAGCCAATCCTTCAGAGCTTTTGAGTTCGGCAAAATTTTCGGAACTTTTAGAGCAAATTTCACCCCGTTATGATCATGTTATTATCGATACCCCACCTGTACTGGCAGTAACAGATGGTATTATCATTTCACAATATGCGGGTGTGAATTTAGTTATTGCACGATATGCAAAATCGCAGATGAAAGAACTGGAATTAACGGTCAATCGTTTTGAACAGGTCAATGTGAAAGTGAATGGCTTTATTCTGAATGATATTCAACGTGGCTCGGGCGCTTATGGCTATGGATATGGCTATAACTATGCTTATAGTTATAAGACCTCGAAAAATAATGATTAAATCTGTTTCATGAATATAATTTAAAGTGTTGCAGGCTAAAAGCCAGTGGAAATCACTGGCTTTTGTTTTTTATAATTATTTTTATAAAAATAAAAAACAGATATTTTATTGTATGAGAAATGTTTTATATATTCAGACTGTTATAGAATAGTTGGGTTGATAAGAATATATTGGGTTTCTATACACCACGATTCGCTCGAAACGTGCTGGATAGAAAAGTCTGCTAAAATTAATGCAACTTTTTTAATATAAAATGATTTTGGGAAAACCTATGAGTAAAGCCTTACCCATCGCTGTCGCTGTTCTTTTAGGCGGTGCTGCACTTGTACCTGTTTATTATGCAACTCAAAACCCGGCTACTGTGACATCAAAAGCATCAAAAAATGCCTCTGCTGTTGAAAAAATCAGTTATGCGCTCGGTTATGAAGTCGCACATCAAACCCCGCCTGAATTAGACATTAACAGCTTTGTTACAGGTGTGCGTGAAGGACATGCTCGTAATAAACCGGCTTATACAGAACAAGAACTTCAACAAGCCTATCAGCAGTTCCAGAAAGAGATGCAACAGAAACAGCTGGATCAAGCCAAAACAGCTCAATCCTCAAGTGACAATTTCCTGGCTGAAAATGCGAAAAAACCGGGTGTGAAAACCACGGCTTCAGGCTTGCAGTACAAAATCACCAAAGAAGGTACCGGTAAACAGCCGACCGCAACTTCTGTTGTTACCGTTCATTACAAAGGCCAACTGGTCGATGGCAAGGTATTTGACAGCTCGATTGAACGTGGACAACCGATTGAATTCCCGCTCAATCAGGTCATTCCGGGTTGGACTGAAGGTCTACAACTGATGAAGGAAGGCGGTAAAGCTACCCTTTATATTCCTTCACAATTGGGCTACGGCGAACAAGGTGTTCCGGGCATGATTCCTGCCAATAGCACCCTGATTTTTGATGTTGAACTGATTAAAGTAAAATAAAAATTTTAAGGAGAGCTTTTGCTCTCCTTATTTATCTTGAGATAAGAAAATGAAAACATCTATAACACTCCTTTGTTTATGCATGTGTACCACGGCAAGTTTTGCAAAAACGGTGACTAATAGCAGCAGTTTAAAGGAACAGGTTGGTTACAGTTTCGGTTACTTAATGGGACGTAGCAATGCTGACTCGTTTAAAGATTTAGACTTGGAGGCTTTCATCCTGGGTCTAAAGACAGCCACGCAAGGCGGTAAATCTGCCCTGACCGATGAAGAAATGGCTCGTGTTTTGAACCAGCATAAAAAGCAGAGTGAAGCAAAACAGCTGATTGAATTAAAACAAAAGGCCGAAACCAATGCCAAAATTGGGGCGGAATTTTTAGCAGCCAATGCCAAAAAAGAAGGTGTTCAAAGCACCAAATCCGGTTTGCAATATCAGATTTTAAAACAGGGTACAGGAAAATCACCGAAGGCCAATTCCGTGGTTAAAGTCAATTATGAAGGTCGGCTCATTGATGGAACCGTGTTTGACAGTTCAATCGCCCGGAACCAGCCAGCGGAATTTCAGGTCAGCCAGGTGATTCAAGGCTGGACGGAAGGCTTACAGCTGATGAAAGAAGGGGCCAAATACCGCTTTTTCATTCCGGCACAGCTGGGCTACGGTCAAATTGGTTCCGGCGATGTGATTGAACCGAATAGCACCTTGATTTTTGATGTCGAACTGCTTGAAGTATTGCCTAAATCCAGCAAGTAATCGATCAGCCCCTGTTTCATGTAAAAATAGCGAGTGAGTTAACCTGCCCCCCCCCCACAGTTAGGGCTGCTCGCCATTTTTAACATGGATGAAATGCATTAGACCATTTGCACTTCATGCTGGCAGAGGTCATTCTTTTAAAATCCTGCCGATCTATTTTCTCTTTTGCCACACCCTAGAAATAAGATTAACCCTATATTTATTCAACATTTAGATACATATCCTGGTTAATTAAAAGCATGTTTCAATTTATGCAGAATAGTTGCTGCCAAAACTGAACGATCTTGTACAATCATTAAAGAAAATTCATTTCTATCTTTTTAATTTAGACATTTTTTATTTATTACAAGGATCAAATCCATGGCTCTCAGCATTAAAACTCGCGAAATTCAGTACACCGCGCCAGACGGAACCCAGTTGATTGGATATTTTGCCGCACCTGAATCAGAGAAACCGCTCGCGGGCATTATTGTTGCGCCAGAATGGTGGGGACGAAACGATTACACCGAACAACGCGCGCGTGAGCTGGCCGAACATGGTTATGCTGCTTTTGCCATTGATATGTACGGGGATAAAAAAGTCACTACAGCTGTGCCTCAAGCCAGCGAATGGATGATGCAAACCTTTCAAGATCCGGAAACAATTGTGACTCGTGCGTCCGCAGGTTTGGCCACATTAGCTGCGCAAGAAGAAGTAAATGCAGATAAACTGGCAGCTATAGGCTTCTGTTATGGCGGCAAGGTGGTGCTGGATCTGGCACGTTCCGGTGCCGATTTAAAAGCGGTCGTGACCTTCCATGGCAACTTGACCCCGAAAACTCCTGCACAACCCGGACAGGTGAAAGCAGAAATTCTGGTGCTCCACGGAGAACTGGACAGCATGGTCAGCCTGGATGATGTAGCTCGCTTTAAAGAAGAGATGCATGCTGCTCAAGTCGAGCATGAAGTGATCATTTTTGAAGGCGCCAAACATGGCTTTAGCAACCCGCTTGCAGATGAGCGTGCCAAAGCCAATGGTATTGATCTGGGCTATAACGCAGCAGCTGAGCAGCAAGGCTTATCTGCCATGTATGAATTATTTAAAACGCGACTTGGTGAATAACAATGAAGGTAAAGATGGCCCTGCTATTTTTACCCATCCAGTGATGGATCATTTAGAGAGGATACAATAATGACGACAAACAATTGTGTATATTGCAATTTTGATGAATATGACATCATTGATAAGAATGATTTCGGTGTAATTTTGCCCGAGCCAAATGCTTTATCTCAAGGTCACTCGGTTATTGTTCCCCTGCGCCATGTCAGCTCTTTTTTTGATATCACCGACAAAGAACGTAAAAGTCTGATGTCCCTGCTTGAGCTTGCCCGTAATGAATTGAAGCTACGTTATCATCCTGCCGGCTTTCATATTGGCTTTAATGATGGTGCGGTGTTCGGTCAGGCTGATGAACATCTGCATATTCACATCATTCCACGTTATGAAGGCCAGACATTGAAGCTTGATGAGCGTTGGGGCATGACCAGCGAATAAAAATGGATTGTGCGTTATCACTCAAAAAATGATGCTTCGGCATCATTTTTTTTGCTACGGACAACACCGCAGTACTGGGCAATTTTCGTTATACTATTCATCTATTCCCACGCTACGGATCACATGTCACAGTTTTCTTTTGCCGATGCCCTGCTTTCCTGGTTTGACGTTCATGGCCGTCATGATTTGCCCTGGCAAGTCGCGGATGATCCCTACAAGGTCTGGGTTTCTGAAATTATGTTGCAGCAAACTCAAGTGAAAACCGTGCTGCAATATTTCGAGCGTTTTATCGAACGCTTTCCGACGGTAGCAGATTTGGGACAGGCCAGTTGGGATGATGTAGCTCCGTATTGGGCAGGTCTGGGGTATTATGCCCGCGCCCGAAATTTGCATAAAGCGGCGGGAATGGTGGCTCATCGAGGTCATTTTCCCGCGACATTAGAAGAATGGATCGAGCTTCCCGGAATTGGTCCATCCACTGCCGGGGCACTGATGTCCCTCGGTTTGCGTCAGTACGGCGTAATTATGGATGGCAATGTCAAACGGGTATTGGCGCGTTTCTTTGCCATTGAAGATGACCTGTCCAAACCAGTGCATGAACGTGCCATGTGGCAACTGGCAGAACAGTTGTGCCCGGTTGAGCGCAATCATGACTATACCCAGGCGATTATGGATCTGGGGGCAACCATCTGTACACCGAAAAAACCCTTGTGTTTATATTGCCCGATGCAGCAGCACTGCAAGGCCCATCAACAGGGACTGAAAACCGAGCTGCCGTTTAAAAAAGCCAAAAAACCTGTTCCGCTAAAATCAGCGCAAGTTTTGCTGATTCAGTCTGATGATCAATGGTTATGGCAACAACGCCCCAATAGTGGCTTATGGGGTGGTTTGTGGTGCCTGCCGATTATCGAAGATCCTGCCGAATTTGAACGACTGTGCCAATCTTTAGGTTTAAAAAAAGTGATTCAACGTGCGCAAATCACGCATAGTTTTACTCATTTTACCTGGCAACTGGAAGCCTTGTGTTTTGAAGTCGATACTGACCAGCAAGAACATCTTGCGATTGAACTGAATGGCAGCTGGTTAAGCCCACAAAGCGCAACTGCAATGGGCCTGCCCACTGCGATGAAAAAATTGATCTCTGCAGTAAATTTATGAGATAGTCAGGCACTGTAGTTCGAATAATTTCATATAGATTAGAATGAAAAAAGGATGAACAGTGCTACGTTTTATTTCAACCTTATTGTTGGGTTTTAGCATTTTGTGGATTGCGGCATGTACCTCGACACCGCATAAACCTTCTACTTCCCCCCTCCCCCCGGCTCAGGTGCAAAAGCTGAAAAGTATGCAGCTGAACGCGTCATTACCTATTCCGGTAAAGAATATCAAAGCCAGACAGCTAAAGGATACCTGGGGAGCTTCGCGCAGTCATGGCCGCACCCATGAAGGCATTGATATTATGGCTCCACGTGGAACAAAAGTTCTGAGTGCCACAGAAGGTCTCATTGCCGACTTACGCAATAACAATTTGGGTGGTAAAGTGGTTTGGATTCTGGGACCGGGTGGAACCTGGCATTACTATGCCCATCTTGATGAGCATAAACGCGGCCTAAGTGTCGGCGATTATGTCAAAAAAGGTGATCTGATTGGTTATGTCGGCAATACCGGCAATGCACGCCATACGGCACCGCATTTACACTATGGCATTTACCTGGAGGGTAAGGGTCGTGGTGTGGTCAATCCCTATCCTTATTTACGTTAATTTTTTAGGAACTATTCATGTCAGAAGCGTTGATCAATCGTTTGGTCGAATTTGCTGAATCAGGCAATCAACAAAAAATTGTGTTGGCGGGACAAACCCATCAAGGCTGGGTGATGGAAATTACCGAAGAAGCGCTTTTGATCAGCACCGGTTTTGCAGAAAAAACGGGTAAAGACATGTGGATTCAGTTCACTGACTTACCGCAAGCCGAACTGTATTACTGGGATAACCAGCACGATCAATGGACTGAATTTAAGCTATAAGTGCTTAAGGAGTATCAGAAATGTCGATTCAACGCTGTGGCTGGTGCTCGAATGATCCACTGTATATGGCCTACCATGATCATGAGTGGGGCAAAGCCAGTCATGATGAGGCGCATTTATTTGAAATGCTGTGCCTGGAAGGACAGCAGGCCGGTTTGTCCTGGATTACCGTGCTGAGAAAGCGTGAAGCTTACCGTGAACATTTCTTTCAATTTCCGATAGCCAAGATCGCCCAGTTTAGTGATGCAGAGCTGGAAAGTAAGCTCCAGGATGCCAGCCTGATCCGGCACATCGGCAAGCTCAAAGCTATTCGTGAGAATGCCATGGCCTGGCAGTATTTAAGCCAAGAACTAAAACCACAACAAATGAATGTCAGAGACTGGTTATGGAGCTTTGTTGAATATCACACCCTATACAATGATGTGCCTAATTATCGTCAGGCACCGGCCCAAACCGACATCAGCCTTGCACTATCCAAAGCCTTAAAAAAGAAAGGCTTTAAATTTGTAGGACCCACTACTTGCTATGCTTTTATGCAGGCTGTGGGGATGGTCGATGATCATGAAAACCATTGCTCTTTTAAAACAGGTTCATCATTAAAATGATCAGGAAAGGATTTTTCCATGAGTAATAATATTATCCATGCTTATGCAGCCATGCAGGCAGGTGCAGCACTTGAACCCTATCAGTTTGATGCCGGAGAACTGCAGTCGCATCAGGTTGAAGTTAAAGTTGAATACTGCGGTTTATGCCATTCCGACATTTCAGTGATCAATAATGACTGGAAGTCTTCGGTTTATCCCGTGGTGGCCGGGCATGAAATTATCGGCACCATTGTACAGCTGGGTTCAGAAGCCAAAGGCCTGAAAGTGGGACAGCGCGTGGGCATCGGCTGGACAGCAGAAAGTTGCCAGTATTGCGATCCCTGCGTATCGGGTCAGCAAGTGCTGTGTAGCGGTGAAAAAAAAAGCGACCATTGTAGGCCATGCCGGTGGATTTGCCGACAAAGTCCGTGCCGGCTGGCAATGGGTGATTCCCCTGCCCGAAGATCTGGATCCTGAAAGTGCTGGACCGCTACTCTGTGGTGGTATTACCGTATTTGATCCGATTCTAAAACATCAAATTCAAGCCATACATCATGTGGGTGTGATCGGGATTGGCGGCCTGGGTCATATGGCAATCAAACTGCTAAAAGCCTGGGGCTGTGAAATTACCGCCTTTACTTCAAATTTGGACAAAACTGAAGAGCTTAAGGCCATGGGTGCAGATCATGTGGTGAATAGCCGGGATCTTCAAGCCATTAAATCACAACGAGGCAAGTTTGATTTACTACTCAGCACAGTCAACGTGACCTTGGACTGGCAGGCTTACCTTGCTACTCTTGCGCCAAACGGTACCGTGCATATGCTGGGGCTTCCCCTGGAACCCATGCAGATCTCGGCCGGCACATTGATTGGTGGTGCAAAATCCGTGACCGGTTCCCCTACAGGCTCCCCTGCGGCACTACGCCAATTACTGAAGTTTGCAGCGCGTAAAAATATTGCACCGCAAACTGAAGTTTTTCCAATGTCACAGCTCAATCAAGCCATTGAACATCTCCATTCGGGTCAGGCCCGTTACCGGATTGTACTCAAAGCGGATTTCTAGTTCATTTTTCAATTTAATTTTCACTTAAATCCAATCTGCCAAGAGCAATCGTGCTTGGCAGATTTTTATTCATTCTGACAAATTAGTCGTTAAGTCACTTATAAATATACGGCCAGTTTTTGTGCCAGAAATTCGATAAATAAGCGCACCCTTTTCGGCAGATGTTCTTGTCGATAGTACACTGCATGGATGTTCTGATAATACAGACGAATTTGGTCTTCAAATAAGGCCTTCAGGTGACCGGCCTGTAAATCATCTTCGACCAAAAAACGCGACAAACAGGTTATGCCCAAGCCTTGTAAAGCCAGTTGCCGGACCGTTTCTCCATTTGAGGCTTTTATTTTGGGATGAACAATCAAATCTTCACCATTCAACTGAACCGGCCAGGTATTTAAATGCGTCGGCTGGCTAAAACCCAGTAAAGCATGCTGGGATAAATCTGCTGGAGATTGCGGTACTCCATGTTGTTCCAGGTAAACAGGGCTCGCCACAATATACAGGCGGCTGCGGCATAATAACTTGGCATGTAAACTTGAATCGTGCAGTTCTCCAAACCGGATCGCGACATCGGTTTTATGCTCCAGTAAATCAATCACCTGATCATGATTATTCAGTTCAATTTCGATGTTGGGATATTGCTGCATAAACTCCTGCATCAGCGGCACAATGACATGCAAGATAAAAGGGGTCGCAGAGTCTATCCGAATCCGTCCCGAAGTATCACTATCAGATTTTAGCAAGGCATCTTCAGCTTCGGCCAAATCGTTTAAAATTTTACGGGCTTTTTCCAGAAATAGTTGCCCTTCCTGGGTCAATTTCAACTTGCGTGTGGTACGTTCCAGCAAGGTCACATTGAGCTTATTCTCCAGACGTTGCAAAGCTCGACTCACCCCGGATGTGGTTTGTCCCAGACGCTCGGCTGCCATCACAATCGAGCCACTATCGACAATAGTCACAAAAGCGTGGAGTTCTTCAATGGTCGATTTCATCTTCCACTCATGTATTGATTATTCATCAATAATATTGTGCAAAGTAATGTATTCTTTAACAACAACAAACCTTTAAAATTACGTTTATCTTCAAAACTTAAAAATTGCATACATACAGCAATCCATCGCTTGCATTGGCATTCACAATAGTTACGGTCCAGCCACCTTTGCCCTAGCTCACTGCTGTAAAGCAGGAGATGATCCATCCTGTTCATAAAATATTTAGAAAAAAGTCCGCACAATGCGGACTTTTTAGTTTTTTAATTAGCGTAAAGCTTCAGGCAACAGCGGAATACTCGAGGGTTTGGCCAGTTCAGCTTTCATCTTCTGCAGCATCTGATAAGGTTGCTGCTGTACAAACATATTCACAAAGGTTAAAGGAATAGAACCTTCAGGGTTGGCATAACCATACGTGGAAACTTTGACTTTGTTATTGGCTAATTTCTGAAAAGTCCAATCGCCTTCATAATGGGTCAAACGTACATAATTCGGATTTTTGGCATACGCTTTATCAACCGCTTTATTTTTAATGGTGATCATGCCTTGAGCATCTTTCATCATTTTGCCTTGCACCACCAGATCACGATCTTTCAGCGGGAAAGGAAAATCCAGCACCATATACAATAAAAATTCGCCTTTTTTGTCATCCCGGGAAAGGACCTTGATACTGCCCATATACGGCACCCATTTCACCGCATGGTCGACATCCAGAATCAGACCAACGGCCTTTTCAAAAGGCGTATCGTAGGTGGTTTCAGCTTTATATAAAAATACCGGGTTCTGGCTGTTTTGATAGGTCCAGACCTTAATATTATTTTTGTTAATACTGAGTTTGGCATTATCCACAGGTTTAGCTTGCGCAGTAGCAAGCATTGCTACTGCACAGGCCATCAATATCACTTTTTTCATTCCATTGTGCTTCTTATTTTAATTTTGCTAGATATTGTTATAAATGATTTTAACGATTTTTTATACTTGAATATCGTTAAAACCCAGTACATCTTTCATGTCATATTTACGGGCTTCACGTCCCACTACCCAAGCTGCGGCACGAACAGCACCCGCGGCAAAGTTCATACGGTTGGTTGCTTTATGGGTAATTTCAACACGTTCGCCTTCGCCAATAAACATTACCGTATGTTCACCGACAATATCACCACCACGAATGGTTTCAAAACCAATGGTTTGGCGATCACGTGGACCAGTATGACCTTCACGGCCATACACTGCCACTTCTTTCAGATTGCGTCCCAAAGTATCAGCAATCGCTTCACCCATCATCAGTGCCGTACCTGATGGTGCATCGACTTTATGACGGTGATGCGCTTCAATCACTTCAATATCCACTGTGTCGCCAAACACTTTAGAGGCAAGCTCCAACAGCTTGATGGAAACGTTCACGCCAACCGAATAGTTTGCCGCATAGACCACTGGGGTTTGCGTTGCGCTGTCATCTAGAAATGCTTTTTGTTCGTCATTCATACCCGTAGTACCAATGACAATGGCCACGCCGGCTTCACGGCACAATTTCAAATGCTGTGCAGTCGCGGCAGGTGCCGTGAAATCAATCACCACGTCACAGTCTTTTAATACGTCTTGTAAATTGCCAACAACCTTGACCCCAACTGGACCAATACCGGCAAGCTCGCCTGCATCTGCACCAATCAGGCTGCTTTCAGGGCGTTCAACTGCTGCTGCGAGCTGATAGCCGGCTTCTTTCACGGCTTGAATAAGGATGCGTCCCATACGACCGCCTGCACCTAATACACCAATGCGTGGAGCTGCTGACATAACATATTTCCAATGTTGATTCTAAATTGTTCTTACTATATCAAAACTCTGTAATAACACTAAGATTGATTGCATAAAATCAATGAAAATACCTAAATAGTAAAATCACTGATTTTGATAAAAAACTGATAAACAAAGTCATCCAGACTTCTTGGAATATAACTAAGTATCAATTTTAGCGATCACTTAAATTTGAGGTTTAATGATAGTTGATACAGAACAAGGCTGATGCAAAATTGAGAAATATGGCTTGAGTAATAAAATTCTTTTTGCGGGTCTTGGTGGTATTGATATGATCATATCCTGAGCCAAGATTTGAAAGAAAGCCAAGAAATATGGATAAGAAAAAAAACCTGCTCATTATTTAAAAAAGCTAATCAGATTTGTGGAACGATGGTTAAAAATCAACCGCGGAACATGAAAAACTAATAAAAAAGCCCAATTGGAATATATTGGGCTTTTAATATAAATATAAGATATTGATTTAAATTGAATAATTTAGAGCATTTCGTATAACGTGTATTATGTTAATTTTAGAAATAATTAAAAGTTTGGAAATACTAGTGAAATGCAACTTATAGAAATAGAGCCTTATTTTTGGGAACTATATGAGGATAGCGAAAATATATACCTCAATGTTTGTATAAATATGAGTGCAGTTTCTTGGGCGAAAACTATCTGCCTAGATAAACAAACGATTCAGCAATATCAGACTCAAGGAAAAGGTTTTATTGATGACTTAGCTAAAAGAATTGAAAGCAGCCAATTTAGAAAAGATTATGAAAGATTTTATTCATTTCCAGATGCCTCCCCAGAACAAAAAGAGGGAATGCTTCTAGCATTTAATGAATATAGGGCTAAGCAAAATTAAAGCCATTTAACATAATGGCGATTATGTGAATAGCCACCAAGCTTAGACCAAATTGTTGAGTTTGAGTGTTGATTTTAGAAAGGCTTAAAAAGGTAAAATCTAATGAACCTGTAACTCCTTAATTCGATAGAACCCAAATCCTCCCAAGCCTTTCTTTTTCATACCCGTATTATATATTTCTTCAACTATAATCAGTTTCTTCATAATCTTTTGGCTGGTTATAGTCGTATTGAATATTAAACTTTCCAGTTGGATACAATGTAAAAGTTAGCCCCCAAATACGATCACCTGTCAAATCAAGCAAATGCTTTCTAAGAAAAAAAATTTTTTCTTTAGCCAATTTACTAACATCTCTAGGAATATCACTACCGAGTCGGTCTAATTCACTATTATATTTTGACCACCATGTACTACTAATCATTTTCCCAAAAATTTCATAGGTTGCTCCAGCTTCATCCCAAGAATTTTCTCCAACAAATGCTAAAACTTCTTGAGCAATTGCTTGGTAGGCCTCGATAACTGCTGTATTTTCAATTTGTTGACTCATTGATCAAGTTCCTAAGTCTTTTCTGTACCATCAATATGCTGCCACATTAAATTCATTAAGTTTAGTTTCTAAAATCATTTATTTAACATAATGGTGCTTATACGAAATATAAAACAACTTAGATTCTCAAATGAAGTGCAACAGAGATTAATTTATTGGAAGGAAGCAAGATGAGCTAGCATTCTGCTTCCGACCGACCAAAGTCAAAGTTGCATCATGAACTATACTCATCTTACTCAAGAAGAAAGATATCAGATTTATACATTATTACGTGAAGGTTTTTCTAAACGTTATATCGCCTGGAGATTAAATCGTTCACCTTCCACTATTTCCAGAGAAATCAAACGTAATCGAGCAAGAAATGGCTATTTTGCCAAACATGCCCATAAATTAGCTCGAAGACGGCATCATTCAAATCCTAAAAGAATCCCATGTGATATCTGGGTACAAGTCATTGCTTATCTTGAACTTCAATGGAGTCCTGAACAGATCGCTTCTCAAGTTGCTGTCAGCCTGCATTCCATTTACAGGTTTATCCAGCAGGATAAAAGCAAAGGTGGTGTGCTCTTCCATAACTTACGTTTCAGAAATCAAAGAAAGAGGAAATATGGCTCTATTGAGACTCGTGGTCAGCTGACTAACCGCAAAAGCATTCATGATAGACCTGCTGAGATTGAGCAGCGCTCTCGCTTCGGTGATCTGGAAATAGATACGATTGTTGGCAAGAATCACCAACAATCCCTGGTTTCAATTGTAGACCGGAAGACAGGTTATCTTTGGCTGAAAAAGTGTAGCACGCGAAAGGCTGAGGAAATTTGCCAAGCCACGATCAGATTATTGGAACCCATCAAAGAACAGCTGAAGACGATTACCGCGGACAATGGTAAGGAGTTCAGCCTGCATGAATATGCTGCTCAGGAATTAGATGTAGACTGGTATTTCGCTGATCCTTATAGCGCCTGGCAGCGAGGCACGAATGAAAATACAAATGGATTGATCAGACAATATGTTAGAAAAGGCAGTGACTTGAATGACTATACGGATGCATATATTGCAGAAATCACTCAACGATTGAACCATCGTCCAAGAAAAAGACTCGGATTTAAAAGTCCGAGTCAGGTATTATTCCAAGAACATGGTGTTGCACTTCAAATGCTAATCTAAGCAATAAAAAAGGGATGCATATGCATCCCTTTTTTAGTCATTATTTGAAATTAATCAAACAGACCGAAGAACGATTTTTTCTTAGGCGATGATTTATTGTCATCACCATCCATCGTTTCTTGCAATTCTTTCAACAATTCACGTTGACGCGCAGTCAAGTTTACTGGTGTTTCAACCACTACGCGGCAAAGCAAATCACCCTGCATGCTGGTACGTACCGGTTTAACCCCTTTACCACGCAAGCGGAACAGTTTGCCGGTTTGAGTTCCCTCAGGAATTTTCAGGCTGACACGGCCATCTAGGGTTGGAATCTGGATTTCTTTACCCAATGCAGCATCCGCAATAGATACCGGCACATCCATATACAGGTCGGCACCGTCACGCTGGAAGATGTCATGCTCGCGCACCACCACTTCTACGTATAAGTCACCGGATTGACCGTCACGAATCGCTTCACCTTTACCACTTAAACGTACGCGGTCGCCGTTGTCCACCCCTGCTGGAATGGTCACTTCAAGGGTTTGCTGACGGTCTTTTACGCCTGAACCATGACAGGTGTTACATGGGTTCTTGATGATTTTGCCTTGACCGCGACAGGTGCTACAAGTCTGCTGAACAGAGAAGAAACCTTGCTGCATGCGCACTTGACCTGCACCATGACAGGTTTTACAGGTTTCAACATCATTCGGGTTTTTCGAACCTTTACCGTCACAGGCCTCACATGGTGCCGGTGCAGTAAAAGTAATGGTTTTTTTCACGCCCTTGACCGCTTCTTCAAGGGTCAATTCCATCACGTAACGCAGGTCCGATCCGCGACGTGCACGTTGCTGGCCACGGCCGCCACCGCCACCGAATGCGCCACCAAAGATATCGCCAAACTGACTAAAGATGTCTTCTGCGCTGAAACCGCCACCGAAGCCACCACCACCCATGCCGCCTTCAAAAGCGTTATGCCCCATACGGTCATACATGCTGCGTTTTTCGCTATCCGATAAAATTTCATAAGCTTCAGCAGCTTCTTTAAATTTTTCTTCAGCTTCAGGACTGTCCGGGTTACGGTCTGGATGATATTTCATCGCCAACTTACGGTAGGCTTTTTTAATTTCATCATCACTAGCGGTTTTAGCGACGCCCAAAACCTCATAATAATCACGTTTAGCCATGTCTGGCGATGCTCCTCACGGAATTTTATTTAATACTTAACTGTGGAGTGAAATTGGGGATGCAAACAAATTTTACAAGGGGACGATGGGAAAAAAATTTATCCAGATTAGAAAACGGCTTTATTTTTGAAAAACCGGGAAATTCCTTTCAGCCAGGCATTCAACAAAAATAAAAAGGCAATCAGGGCGAAAATCACGCCTGTAACAGTACAGCCTTTTACCCAGACTGCACTATCCCAATAAAAGAAAATCAGCGGAATAAACCAGAGGGCCGCAAAACACACCAGAATCATATAAATCACAATATTACGCATGATCCAGAGGGCTTGAGCCTGAAGCCAGACCTCCACTTCATTCACTTGTGTGACTTTGCGCGCAAACCAGTAAGCAAATATGCCGCTAATCACAGTAAACAAGGCCAAAAACATCAAGACATAGGAAATCGCAATAGAACGGCGAAGTCGGCTTAAGTTGTCTTGCTTCATGTGCGTTTTAACCCCATTTACCACATCTTTAGATTTTTAATATGCAGTAAATTGCTTTATAGAAATGTGTACGAATATTAGGTGCTACTATATTGAAATTTTCAATATTTCGCACCTGCTTATTGTCAAAAAATTACACCGTTTGGCTATTTTTTTTCACTTTAAACCATTGTGCATACAATGCCGGTAAAAAGAACAAGGTGAGAACCGTGGCCACAATCAAACCGCCCATAATGGCGACAGCCATCGGACCAAAGAAAATACTGCGTGATAATGGAATCATCGCCAGTACTGCGGCCAGGGCGGTCAGCACAATCGGGCGGCAACGACGTACGGTTGCCTCAATAATGGCATTCCAGGGATCATGTCCAGCCTGAATGTCCTGTTCAATCTGGTCAATCAGGATTAAAGAATTGCGCATGATCATGCCCGACAGGGCAATGGTTCCCAGCATCGCGACAAAACCAAAGGGTTTATTCAGCAACAATAGGAACAGGACCACCCCAATCAGGCCCAAAGGTGCCGTCAAAAACACGATAAACGCGCGGGACATGCTCTTGAGCTGAATCATCAGCAAGGTCATCACAACCGCGAGGAAAAACGGCATACCGGCATTGACCGAGTTTTGTCCACGTGCCGACTCTTCGACCGTACCGCCTACTTCAACCAGATAACCGCCTGGCAATTCAGCACGCAGCTGATCCATTTTATCGGCCAGTTCCCCGACCACGGTTGCAGGCTGCAATTTGGTCCGTATATCGGCACGCACGGTAATGGTCGGCAAACGGTTACGATGCCAGATCAGGCCATCTTCAAATTTATATTCAATTTTGGCAATTTGCGCCAGAGGTACAGAACCGCCATTGGTCGTCGGTACGGCCAGACTGGATAAGGACTCTACATTGACCCGTTCGTTCCGATCACCACGCAAACGGATTTCAATCAGTTCACGTTTTTCACGATACTGGTTAATCACGGCACCACTGATGGAGCTGTTCAGGAATTGCGACAAATCTAAAGTCGATACCCCCATTTGACGGGCGCGATCCTGGTCAATCTTCAGCTGGATGACCTTGCTCGGTTCGCCCCAGTCCAGATGAACGTTGGTGGTGTTCGGATTCTCTGCAATGACGGCGGAAACCTTATGTGCCCACTGACGCACCAGATTCAGGTCTTCCCCGGAAACACGGTACTGCAAGGGATAACCGACAGGCGGACCATTTTCCAGCAGCGAGACCCGGGTACGCACATCTGGCAGCAATTTACGGATTTCCTGATCCAGAGATTTGCGGATTTCATCGCGGTCATCCAGGGACGAAGCCAAGACCACAAACTGGGCAAAACTGGCCTGTGGCAGCTGCTGGTCCAGCGGCAAGTAGAAACGGGTGGAACCCGTGCCGACATAGGCCACATAATTGTCGATGCCCTGTTTGGTCGACAGGAATTTTTCCACTTTCTTCACGGCATTTTCTGTGGCGGTGAGGGATGCACCTTCTTCCAGTTTTAAATCGACCAGAATTTCGGCACGGTTGGATGGTGGAAAAAATTGCTGCGGCACCAGTTTAAACATCAGCACCGACAACACAAAAATTCCCACCGTGGTCGCAATCACGGTTTTACGGTAAGTAATACACTGACTCACCCAGCCTCTAAATTTTTGATAAAACTTGGTTTGATAAGGGTCATGATGCTCACCGGCATGATGCAGCACAGCTGGCGGTTCGGGTTGCCTGCGTAAGCGCGCCCATAAGCGCTGATACCACGGCGCTTTTTGCAGCAGGTCTTGATTAAAATCTGGCAGCAGTTTATCGCCCAGATAGGGGACAAAAAGAACTGCTGCAAACCATGACACCACCAAGGCAATGGTCACTACCTGGAAAATGGAACGGGTATATTCACCGGTACTGGAGGCCGCAGTGGCAATCGGCAAAAAGCCGGCTGCAGTAATCAGGGTGCCGGTCAGCATGGGAAAAGCCGTGGTTTTCCAGGCAAAACCTGCCGCCTCCAGCCGGCTATAGCCCTGCTCCATTTTCACGGCCATCATTTCAATGGCAATAATGGCGTCGTCCACCAATAAACCCAGTGCCAGAATTAAAGCGCCCAGTGAAATTTTATGCAGCCCGACATCAAACAGATTCATGCCGGCAAAGGTCATGGCCAGTACCAGCGGAATGGAAAATGCCACTACCAGACCGGTACGGAAACCCAGTGAAAAGAAGCTGACCAACAGGACAATAATCACCGCTTCTGCCAGCACTTTCATGAATTCATTCACGCTGCGTTTGACCGCAACCGGTTGATCGGAAACTTTTTTCAGCTGCATACCCAAGGGCAAAGATTTTTGCATATGGGCAAATTCAGCCTCTAAATTTTTACCTAAAGCCAGAATGTCGCCACCTTTGCGCATCGAGACGGCAATGCCAATCCCGTTTTCGCCCATAAAGCGCATGCGTGGCTGGGCCGGCTCGCTAAAGCCGCGATAGATCTCGGCAACATCGCCCAGTTGAATGGTTTTTCCTGCCACCAACAGGGGCATCTGCTTGAGTTCATCGACATTTTGCAACTGGCCACTAACGCGCATTTGAATGCGGTCGGTCCCGGTTTCAAAGAAACCGGCACTGGCCATGGTGTTTTGCTGTTGTAGCGCTTGCTGAATCGCGGTGACCGGGATGCCAAGTTGTGCCGCTTTGGTATTGGACAGTTCAATCCAGATTTTCTGGTCTTGCAGCCCCACCAGATTGACCTTGCCGACATCCTTGACCCGTTGCAGTTGCAGTTGCAGACGGTCGGCATATTCCTTCAATAGGGCATAGTCATAATCTTTGCCGGTCAGGACATAGATATTCCCGAAGGTATCACCAAATTCATCATTAAAAAACGGCCCTTGTACCCCACTCGGAAGTTGATGCTGGATGTCACCGATTTTTTTGCGCACCTGATACCAGACATCGGGAATCTGGTTTGAGCGCAGCGAATCCTTGGCAACAAACGTCACCAGTGACTCACCGGGACGCGAATAGGCCATGATGCGTTCGTAATTGCCGGTACTCATCAGTTCTTTTTCGATGCGATCCGTCACCTGCAAAGACACTTCCTGTGCGGTTGCGCCCGGCCAGTAAGTCTGGATCACCATCACCTTAAAGGTAAACGGCGGATCTTCACTTTGTGCCAGCTTGGAATAGGAAACAATGCCGACAATGCCGAGCAGCAGCATGAAATAAAGGATCAGGCCTTTATTTTTCAGTGCCCATTCCGACAGGTTAAAGTTCGTGCCTAAATTCATGATGCAGCTCCTGACTGGATGTTCACGGCACGATTTTCCCGGTCAATCGGCTGGATTTTCTGTTTTTCACGCAATAAGTGCACACCGCCAATCACCACATAATCTTGTGGATTCAGACCGGACAATACCGGCACACTGTCACGGCCATAGGCCCCCAGGGTCACCGCCACCTTATGGATGGTCTGATCCGGTTTCACCACCCAGACATAGGCCTGCTGGCCATTGGCCGAAACACTGGACAACGGCACGCTAAGTACATTGTTTTGGCTATTGTTAAAAAATACCCGGGCACTCTGGCCCAGCTGAATGGCAGCGTTGCCTTCACGCAAGGCCACCTTGACACTAAAGGTCCGCGACTGATCGGCTGCCGGAGAGATTTCACGCACATAGCCTGCAAATTTATCTTCCGGCTTGGACCATAAGGTCACCCACGCTGCCTGACCGACTTTAATCTCTGAAATGGCCTGCTCAGGCACCCCGATCACCACTTCACGGTCACCAGCAATTGCCATCTGGTACGCGGCTTGCCCTGCCGCAACCACCTGCCCGACTTCAATATTGCGTGCGGTAATCACCCCGTTTTTATTGGCAATCAGCTGGTTATAACCGGTCTGGTTACTCGTCACCTGATAATTGGATTGCGCTTGCTTTAAAGCGGACATCGCTGACTTGTACTGGTTATCCACCGCATCATATTGCGAACGGCTCACGGCATTCATCGGCAGCAGTTGCTGAAAGCGCTGCCGTTCATCTGCGGCAATTTTTGCTGCCGACTGGGCACTTTCCAGTTGAGCTTTTGCTGCATTAAGCTGCAGCTGGGCATCTTTCACATCCAGTTTTGCCAGTACCTGCCCCACTTTGACCTGATCGCCCACATCGACATAACGTTCGATAATCTGTCCGCCCACCCGGAAAGCCAAAGCCGTTTGCTGGCGCGCCTGCACATCTCCGGCATAGCTTTTCTGCTCGTTATAGGTACTGTTCGGCTGAGTCACCATCACAAACGGGACCTGTTCTGTTTCGGTTGCCTCCGTGCTGCAGCCCAATAAAGTCACACTGCAAATAATCATCATGCTGACCAGGGCGGTTTTTACTGCAATCTTTACTGTGCTCATGAAGTTCGCTCTTATCTCAAAATGTTTTTTAGGGCAAAATAAGCAATATCTTAAATTGATCATTTTTTAATTAATATACTGCCTGGTACAGTAATTATAATAATCAGGTCAAAGCAATGACCTTTTTCATTTTTTTGGAAAAAATTGTGCAAATAAATGTTGGTCGTCCCAAGGACTTAGAAAAACGTCAGCGTATTTTAAATGCGGCAAAAAGCTTATTTTTGAAGTGTGGCTATCAGGGTTCCAGCATGAACCAGATTGCCCAGGAAGCCGGTGTCACCAAACTGACGGTCTACAATCACTTTCAGGATAAAGCCAATTTATTTGTCTGTGCCATTGTTGCAACATGCGAAGAATTACTCAGTGCTCGTCCCTTAAACCTGCAAGCCGACAGTAATTTTTATCAGGAATTTGTGCATGCCTGCGAACTGGCGCTCAATATCACCAACTTGCCAGAAGCCATCAAACTGGAACGCTTATTGGTGGAACTGGCAGCGGAACAAAATCCACTGGCACAGACATTTTATAATGCCTGCCATCTGCGTATGAATGCACTGTGGGAAAACTTTTTTCAGCAGGCTATAGAATTGGGCTTTATTCAGCCAGAAGCTTTAAAAAACCTGACCTTACTGATCCTTTCTTTACTGTTGGGCCTGCGCCATCATGAAGTGTTGCTTGGGGTGCGGGAAGTTCCCACTGCTGAAGAGAAACGGCAGATTATCCTGAACAGCATTGAAATCTTTATGCTGAAATATCAAAAAAAACCTTAAAATCTGTAATTCCATTTTCCTGACTGCACAAACAGCACCTCAATTGCCAGTTTTAGCAACAAAAGATACCGACTTTTGTCTGCCCCCTACTTGGAATGTCATCGAATCGGGGTATATTCAAAAGAGTAGCC
Source organism: Acinetobacter sp. T_3_1 (assembly GCF_025377055.1). Lineage (NCBI taxonomy): Bacteria > Pseudomonadati > Pseudomonadota > Gammaproteobacteria > Moraxellales > Moraxellaceae > Acinetobacter > Acinetobacter sp. T_3_1. The sequence continues at coordinate 132,436 of NZ_JACHVD010000005.1, forward strand.
TAGGAGAATGAAAAAAATGATTCAACAAATTGATGCTCCACTGCGTGAGGATGTACGCTTACTTGGGAACCTACTGGGAGAAACCCTCAAGGAACATGCAGGACAAGATTTGTTTAATCAGGTGGAGCAGATTCGTGCGCTGTCCAAAGGTGCACGTGATGGGCAGGTGGAAGCCGAAAAACAGCTTGAACAACTTTTTTTAAGTCTGGAAGATGATGAAATTCTTCCGCTCACCCGGGCATTCACCCACTTTCTGAATTTTGCCAATATTGCCGAACAGTACAATGTGGTGCGCAGTCGCCGTAAGAGTGAATTCGATGAAAATGCGCCTTCCCCTAATCCGCTTGATCATCTGTTCCAGAAGTTTAAAGATCACGAAATTTCAGCCGACACGCTATTCCAGCAAATCTGTGAACTGAAAATTGAACTGGTGTTGACTGCGCATCCGACTGAAGTCAGCCGTCGTACCTTAATTCAAAAATATGACGATATTAATGACTGTCTGTTTAAGTCTGATCAACAAAAACTGACCCCACGTGAACGCAAGGCCGTACTGGCAGAACTCAAACAGCTGATTTGTTCCGCCTGGCAGACTGATGAAATCCGCCAGCACCGCCCGACCCCAGTCGATGAAGCAAAATGGGGCTTTACCACGATTGAGCAAACCCTGTGGAATGCTGTTCCCAAGTTCATCCGCGAACTGGATGAAATGGTTGAAGATCACTGTGGCCAGCGTTTACCCTTAACCGTTGCACCGGTGCGTTTTGCCTCATGGATGGGTGGTGACCGTGATGGCAACCCGAATGTTACGCATAACATTACCCAGGAAGTACTGTGGCTGTCGCGCTGGAAAGCGGCGGATTTATATCTGCGTGATATGGAAGACCTGCGCTGGGAACTGTCGATTCAGAATGCCAGTGATGAACTGTTACAGGCACTGGGTCATAACCACCCCGAACCCTACCGTGAATATCTGCGTGACACTCGCGAACGCCTTAAAGCCACCCGTCACTGGCTGGCGCAAAAACTGCAAGGGCAAGATGCCGATGATAGCCAGGTCATTAAAAGCAAAGATGAACTATTACAGCCTTTATTGCTGTGCTACCGTTCACTGATTGCCTGCAACCTGCCTGAAATTGCCAATGGCAAACTGCTGGACTTTATCCATCGCGTCAACTGCTTTGGCATTGAACTGCTGAAACTGGATATTCGTCAGGAATCCGGTCGCCATCGCCAGGCCATTTCTGCCATTACTGAATATCTGGGTCTGGGCAATTTTGAAACCTGGACCGAACAGGCACGCCAAAATTTCCTGTTGCAGGAATTGCAAAGCAAACGTCCGTTGTTGCCTAAACATCTGAATGAACCGAAACAAAGCCTGATTGAACATCCGGATGTGCAGGAAGTGTTTGCCACCATGCGTACGCTGGCTGAACAGCCGGAAGAAAGCCTGGGGGCTTATATTATTTCCATGGCGGAATATCCGAGTGATGTACTCGCGGTCTTACTGCTGCAAAAAGAAGCTGGCATCAAGCATCCGCTGCGTGTGGTGCCGTTATTTGAAACCCTGAAAGACCTGGACGGCGCAGCCGCAACCATGAACACCCTGTTTAATATGCATTGGTACAAACAGCATATTCAGGGCAAGCATGAGGTAATGATTGGCTATTCGGATTCTGCCAAAGATGCCGGATTCATGTCCGCCAACTGGGCGCAATACCGTGCGCAGGAAGAACTGACGGCTGTTGCAAAAAAACATGCCGTGCAACTCACCCTGTTCCATGGCCGTGGCGGTTCGATCAGCCGGGGGGGCGCACCCACCCAGCAAGCGCTGTTTTCACAACCGCCAGGTTCGATTTCCGGTGCCATCCGCGTGACCGAACAGGGCGAAATGATTCGCTTCAAGTTTGGTCTGGAAGGCATTGCACTGCAAAACCTGGAAATTTATACCGCAGCCACATTAGAGGCAACCTTGTTGCCGCCACCGGTGCCTAAAGATGAATGGCGTCAGTTGATGCATACCATGACCGATTTATCGGTACAGGTCTACCGTCAAACCGTGCGTGAAAATCCGCATTTTGTGAAATACCTGCGTACGGTTACACCGGAACTCGAATTGCAAATGCTGCCGCTCGGTTCACGGCCGGCCAAACGCAAGGTCAGTGGCGGGATTGAATCTTTACGTGCCATTCCCTGGGTATTTGCCTGGACCCAAATCCGTTTGATGCTTCCGGCATGGCTGGGCACTGGAGCAGCCATTAACCAGATGATTGATCAGGGGCAAAAACAGCTGCTGGATGAGATGCTGCAACAATGGCCGTATTTCCAGACCCTGATTGACATGCTGGAAATGGTCCTTTCTAAAGCCGATAGTCATGTAGCGCTCTATTACGAATCACATTTGACCGATGATGAAGATTTAAAAGTTCTCGGCAACGAACTGCGTCAGCGCTTAAAAGATGCGGTACAAACCTTGCTGGCTTTAAAAGGTGAATCTCAACTGCTGAGTAGCAATGAAGTACTGGACCAGTCTATGCGGGTACGCAAACCGTATTTGTTGCCGCTGCATTTACTCCAGGCGGAACTGATGAAACGCCGCCGTCGCTATCTGGCAGAACGTCAGGCAGAACATACCCCAGTCGATCATGCCTTAATGGTAAGTATTGCCGGGATTGCGGCCGGACTGCGTAATACCGGTTAAATTCTGATTTTCCATAGAAAAAGCACATTTCCGCAATGTGCTTTTTTTAACCTTATGGTCAAAAGATTCCCATTATTTTTTATAAATAAAACAAAAAATATTTATGAATTGATCAAGACATCTTCATTCCTATTAACTGTTGATTTAGCATTATTTTTAAATGATTAAACTTTTACCACACGGTAAAAACACTTGAAAAGTCATGGCATTAGTTTAAACAAAATTTTGTTTCAATGATTAAATCTTCCAAAAAAGAAGCGTATGATGTGCACAATTTGTTTTTAGAGTGCTCAAAAAATGTCCAATTGGTTTCCCAAATGGCGCCCGTATGAAGGCAGCATCGACGCACGTCCTGTAGGTACCAATGAATATCTGCCACCTGCACAGAGTGTTGTATTAGGGGTACAGCATGCTTTTGCCATGTTTGGTGCGACGGTACTTGCACCCTTCCTGATGGGTTTTGATCCGAACCTGGCCATTTTAATGTCAGGGATCTGTACCATTCTGTTTTTCCTAATGACCGGGGGACGTGTACCGAGTTATCTGGGGTCCAGCTTTGCCTTTATTGGGGTGGTGATTGCGGCAACAGGTTATGTCGCTTCGGGTACAGGCGCACCCAATGCCAATCTGGCCCTGGCCGCTGGCGGTATTATGGCCTGTGGTGTGCTGTATGCCATTTTTGGCTTTATTGTGATGGCTACCGGCACCAAATGGATTGAAAAACTCATGCCTCCTGTAGTGACCGGCGCTGTGGTCATGATCATTGGCCTGAATTTGGCACCGGTGACGGTTAAAGGCGTGGCGGGGAATAACTTCAATATGTGGATGTCACTGGTCACCGTGATGTGCATGGGCTCGATTGCAGTATTTACCAAAGGCCTGCTGCAACGTCTGCTGTTATTGATCGGTTTATTACTGGCTTACCTGATTTACTATATTGTTTCCAATGTAATGGGACTTGGCACGCCCATTAATTTCGCTCCAATTCAGCAAGCAGCCTGGTTTGGTCTGCCAACTTTCCATTCGCCGGTATTTGATGCCAATGCCATGCTGATTATTGCGCCGATTGCCCTGATTTTAGTGGCTGAAAACCTGGGTCATATCAAGGCAGTAGGTGCCATGACCGGTGAAAACCTTGATCCGCATATTGGCAAAGCCTTTGTTGCCGATGGTCTTGCAACCACTTTATCGGGTGGCGTCGGCGCGCCGGGGATGACTACTTATGGTGAAAATATTGGCGTGATGGCAGTGACTCGTGTCTATTCCACCATCATCTTTGTTTTTGCCGGTGTATTTGCAGTTTTCCTGGGACTTTCACCAAAATTTGGTGCCATTATCCATACCATTCCGACTGCCATCTTAACCGGTGCATCGATTGTGGTGTTCGGTTTAATTACCATTGCGGGGGCAAAAATCTGGATTGAAAACAAGGTGGATTTCTCTAAAAACAAAAACCTGATGGTGGCTGCGGTAACCATTATTTTAGGCACTGGTGACTTTGCCCTGCAATTTGGCAGCTTTAATCTGGGAGGTATTGGTACCGCTACGTTTGCCGCCTTAATCCTGAACTGGTTCTTTAGCCTGGGCGATAAATCATAAAGATAACTACATATTTTCAGGCAGCCGCAAGGCTGCTTTTTTTATGTTTGCGGCTGAAGAAATTTTAGTATGATGGTTCAAATTTCACTGAGCAGACTCAGCAGATGCGTCTCGACTTTTTTGATTTGCAACTTTTCCTGAATATTGTAGATACGGGTAGTTTGACCAAGGGTGCAGAACGCTCCGCGATTTCCCTGCAAGCTGCCAGTGAGCGGATTAAAAAAATTGAACAGCAGTTTGCGGTGCATTTATTTACCCGACATGCTTCTGGAGTCAAGCTCACCCTTGCTGGACAGGTGTTTGCCTCGCAGGCGCAGATACTGGTTCACCAGGCTCAACAATTGCAACAGCAGATGCTGCCCTTCGCTACGGGCGCGCAAAGTGCAATGACGCTGTGGTGTAATTCCTCGGCTCAAAGTGAATATCTTCCCCTGCTTTTACCCTCTTATTTGCTTGAAAACCCCAATATCCAGATTGAGTTAAAAGAAGCGGAAAGTAACGACATTATTCAGGCACTGGAAAATGGCAGCGCACAGCTCGGCTTGATTTCAGGTTTTTTTAATTCAAAAAAGTTACAGACCTTGGAGTTTTCCGATGATCCGCTGGTATTGATTTGCCCCATGGATCATGAACTGCAGCAGCAATCCGCCCTGCAATTAGCCGATGTGCTGAATTATCCCTTTGTGGGCCTGATGCAATATCATTCATTGCAGCAATCAATCGAAACCCAAGCCAAATTACTGGGCTGTGCGATTCAGTACCGTTTACGCTTACCCAATTTTGCTGCGATTGCTCAGGTCGTTGCCAATGGCGTCGGGATTGCCATTATGCCGAAACGCGCAGCCAATCGTTTACAGTCGGTTTATCCTTTTCGGCAAATTGAACTGACTGGAGACTGGGCCAATCGCAAGCTGTTATTGGCAGCAAAAAACTTTGATGCCCTGCCAGTCGCTTATCAACATTTCAGCCAGTTTTTAGTTTCCCATACCTCCAGATTGCCGAGTTAAAAACTTTTGCTCAGATGGCTTTATTGCTGACTTTAAAGCAGACCCAACTGATGCAGCACCATATAACCACCAAAAATGACCAGCCCGCAAAAGAATACTTTGCGAAATTTTTGTTCGGGAATGCGATAGCGAATTTTGGTTCCCACCCACATTCCCACCAAGGCTGGAAGCAGGGCAATAAATGACATCTTATAGTCCATAGGAATATTTTCCACCGGATGCTGATGCAGAAATACCGCCAGACAAATCGTGGAGATGGTAAAGGCCAAACCGAGCGACTGCACCAGCTCATCACGTTTGAGATGCAGCGATTGTAAGTAAGGCACTACAGGAATAACCACTACACCGGTAGCGACTGTGAGTGCCCCGCCCAAATAACCCATCATCGGAGATAACCATTTTTCATGCGCGGCCAGATTGGGCATGTTCTTGGCAAATAGACCGTACAAGCCATACAAGGCCAGCATTCCGCCGAGCAGCGCCTCACTCTGAAATTCGCCATGTCCCAGGTTAGGAAAAATGCTCCAGATGGAACCCACCACAATGCCCAGCAACAACGGCCAAAAGCGACCAACCAGTTTCAGCACCTGACCTTCAGCAAACAGTTGCCAGAAATTGGTCACCATCGACGGTACGATCAACAAGGTGGCTGCTTGAAAGGGACTGATAAAAATCGTCAGCAAGCCCATGGAAACCGCAGGCAAACCGAGTCCAATGGTGCCTTTAATCATGCCTGCAATGGCAAACACCCCAATCACAAAGCCAATCATATTCAACACCCGTTAAATTTTAAGCTGATCATAGGTGACTCAGAGCCCTTTAAAAATCACTATTTTCCAGAGTAAGCCTCAAGAAAAAGTTGAGGCTGTTGAGGCGAAGGAATGTTAAAAAAAGCACTCTAAATATGACAAAATGTTAACTATTGATTAACAATTGAGCAATTAATTGCATGTTTACATAAAAATTCCATCAATTAATAACATATTATTAAGTTTTTCTTAACTGTATGATTTATGAACTATCTTGGGTTTATTTTTTGCCCCGATTGCAGCAATTTCAGCGCTTTTTTCAGCCTAAAACGGTCTTTTTTTAATCTAAAACGGGTGGATTTTTAAACAAAAGCTCTTTAAAGTACGCGCTTCGCATGAATGGGCTATGTAATAACATAGCATTTGTACCATTGAGAGAAAAAATATTCGGGTTTTAGTTCTGAAAATGCTGTCTATTTTTTCTAAAAGCAATTGAAGATAAGGTAGAGATTGAAGAATGATTTATGATGGACATCATAGCAATATGATTAACACTGCAGATCAGAATACTGCGGTAATCTCCCAAAATTTCCAGAAAAACCAGACAGGTTCAGGCGCTAAAAATTCCAAAAATAAAGGCATTCCCTATCTGGATGTACGTAAATTCACACAGAAGTTACATAGCATGTCGTCAGCGACCAGTACCAAAAAATGTGCACGGAGTATCCGGATTGCATTGCAGTCTGCAGGTGCACGAATTTTGAATCATCCTGTGGCAGCGGCAGATTGGGGACATACCCTCCAGACCATTGGCTATAAAAAAATCAATCCATCTTTTGATAATCCGAAAGAAGGCGATATTTATATTATCCACAGAACCCAAAAGCACATTTATGGCCATATTGCTGCCTATACTGGCCGTCAATGGGTGTCTGATTTCAGGCAAAAAAGCCATGCCGTCTATAAGAATGATCAGGTTCGCTATACTTATTACCGCCTGGCGTAACAGATAGACTTCAGCCCTAAGACACCTTTTCAGGTGTCTTATTTTTTTATAGGCGTTAACAGGGGAAAATTAAGGACGAAATTCTCGCAATTCACGCTGAATAAAACGCTGGATCATTTCACGATATAAGTGTTCCACCAGATCCGGATCGGTGCCCAGGTCCAGTGCTTGTGCTCGTACTTTCTGAATGACCTGTTCTACCCGCTCAGGTGATTGTACGTCCTGTACAGTTCGCTTAAAACGCGCAGCCTGATCGACATAAAATTGACGGGTGGCAATCATTTCAATGAGTGCGGTATCAATGGCATCAATCTGTGCACGGGCTTGTTCTAAAGACTCACATTTCTCTTTCTTCATCTTTGCTGTCATCATTTTCACTTTTATATTGGTCTTCTAAAACATTACTAAAAATACTTTCGATCATCCAGACCCGGTACAGGCTATTAAACACATAACTTTGACCATCAATGCGCAGTTCGAGCACAGGAAAATCGGGCTGAGACTTCATTTCACAGAGTATGTCATTTTCTTTTAATTTGGCAGCAATATCTTCAGTGCTCAGTTCATTGATCTCTAAATCACGCTTGATCTGGTCAAAATGCGACCTGAATGACAGGTCTTTGCCTTTGGTCCAGACTGCCTGCAAAATGCTGTACATGGCTTCTACACGCTGCTCTTCAGGCACGCTATAAAACAGTTTCGCCATCTCATAAGTTGCCTGCTGGGTAGGACGGCAAAATGGGGTAAATTTCACTTCGGTACGTTTGGACAAACGGGTCGCCAGCCCCCAGTCAAACAGGTCGCGTCCATGATAAGACAATGGGTAAACATTCAGGTGAATATTATAAAAATTGGCCAGCTCTTCTTTAATATAGGCCAACAATAGCCAGGAAATCGGGTCTTCTAGGGCAATATATAAATCCAGTTCCGGATCCAGCGCCTGAATTTCATTCAGTTCTTCTGCATCACTAATCAGGTGTTCACGCCATTCGATATGGTTAATCAGGAAAATCGGATTGTCGGTCAGCAATTTTTGTTGTTTTAGACGGCGGGTCAGACGCAGCAGATCATCCACCGCATGATATTTGCGTCCACCAAATTCAAAGTAACTGACCAGCACTTCGGCATCGTTAAAAATCCGTTCCGGAAAGTTTTGCGCTGGATGATGGCGGCTGGCCATGGCGTGCAAGGTACGCAATTTGCCATACTGTTTTTGCCATAGCATGTGGAACACGTCTTCAAGTAAATACAGGAAATCTTGACCGCGTAACGGCGTATTGCGAAGGATGGTTTCTGCTTGAGCGATGGCCTCAAGCGGCGGTTGTTCTGGGGTTTCATGGAAACTAAAGCGATGCTGTTTGGACAGAATTTTGGCATCGTTCAGGCAGTAATTTTGCCACTCCATTTTTGACATGTTATTGGGAGGTTCTGCCGTTCGGCTGGAAATGATCACCTTTAAGGGTTTGATCTCATCACTCAAGATTTCTTCAAGTTCAGGTAACTGCTGTGCAGCCAGATAGCTATAGACATCATCCAGACGCAAGTGGATGGTTAAACCCTGCTCCGTAGATAATTCCACCTGACGAGTCGGCTTTTGGTAAAACCAACTCGATCGAAGTGGATCAAACCAACGGCGTAACAGTGACATGAGATCAGCCTCGAAAAAAAACCCTTGTGTGCTACAAGGGTTTATAACAATTTGTTAGGTAATGATCAATTATACATCTAAATTTAGATCGGTCACTGCCCCTTTTTCCGCACCTGTGGTCAATTTGGCAAACTTCGCCAAAGCACCATAGCGATAATTCGGTTCAGGCTTGACCCAGGCCGCTTTACGCGCCGCCAGTTCTGCATCGGAAATATGCAGCGTCATCTCACGGGTTTCGGCATTAATGGAAATTTTATCGCCATTTTTCACCAGACCAATCGGTCCGCCTTCATAGGCTTCAGGAGTCACATGACCAATCACAAAGCCATGACTGCCTCCTGAAAAACGGCCATCGGTGAGTAGTGCCACCGATTTTCCTAAACCTTTACCAATAATGGCCGAGGTCGGTTTCAGCATTTCCGGCATGCCGGGTCCGCCTTTCGGTCCTTCCCCACGAATCACCACCACTTCGCCTTCCTGCACTTCACCATCCAGAATACCGCGCATGGCACCAATTTCACCTTCAAACACGCGTGCCGGACCTTCAAAATACAGCCCTTCTTTACCGGTAATTTTTGCGACCGCACCGGTCGGTGACAGGTTGCCTTTTAGCACCACCAGATGCGAGTCTTTTTTGATTGGGGCATCAAAGGGCAGAATAATTTGCTGACCTTCCGGATAATCCTCGACATCCGCCAGGTTTTCCGCCAAGGTTTTACCGGTGACAGTCATACAGGAACCGTCCAGCATGCCGGCATCCAGCATGCGTTTCATCAGCGGCTGAATCCCGCCAATCGCAATCAGTTCCGACATCAGGTATTTACCGGATGGACGCACATCGGCCACCACCGGAATGTCCTTGCCAATGTGCACAAAATCATCCAGAGTCAGTTCCACCCCGGCCGTATGCGCCATGGCCAGTAAATGCAGCACGCCATTGGTCGAACCACCCAGTGCAATCAGCACTTTAATGGAATTTTCAAACGCCGCCTTGGTCATGATGTCACGCGGTTTAATGTCCAGACGTAACAGATTCATCACCGCTTCACCTGCACGCAGACAGTCGATTTTTTTCTCTTCAGATACCGCTTCCTGCGCCGATGAGCCCGGCAGGCTCATGCCAAGTGCTTCAATGGCAGATGCCATCGAGTTGGCGGTATACATGCCGCCACAGGAACCTGGACCCGGCAGTGCCACTTCTTCAATCTGCTTGACCTGAATTTCGTTGATTTCGCCTTTGGCATGCTGGCCCACCGCCTCAAACACGGAAATCATGTCGGTATGGCCAGCACCCGGTTTAATGGTTCCACCATAAATAAACAGCCCCGGGCGATTTAAACGCGCCAGTCCCATAATGCAGCCCGGCATGTTCTTGTCACAGCCGCCAATCGCAATCACGCCGTCATAGGCCTGACAACCCACCACCGCTTCAATGGAGTCGGCAATAATTTCACGTGACAGCAATGAGTATTTCATGCCTTCGGTACCATTCGAGATCCCGTCTGAAATGGTAATGGTATTGAAGATAATGCCCTTGCCATTTGCGGCATTCACGCCTTTTTCCACTTCACGCGCCAAGCCATCGATATGCATATTGCACGGCGTGACATTGGCCCAAGTTGAGGCAATGCCAATAAAAGGACGGCTAAAGTCGGCATCTTTAAAACCGGTGGCACGCATCATGGAACGTGCCGGTGCATTTTCAATCCCTTCATAAACGGGTGCTGAATGTTCGCGGATATTGTCTTTACTCATTGGTTTCTTCCTTGGCGATGACCGATTTTCAGCTTCAGTCTTTGGCAATTTATTCTAAGATCATTGTATAGAAATACCACTCGTGAAGAAAACATATACTCCAGATAAACTCATATCAGATTGAATATTCAAGAACTTAAAATATTAATCGTGACAGGTGACAGGATGTCGCTGTTTTGCTGTGCTACAGGGACGTAGCATCAGCACAACAAAGGCTTTTTGTTACTTTTGAGCCTTCAAAAGTAAAACATCGTCTACGCAATGCTATTGCAAGAGTACAAAGTAAAATGCGACCGTGCTATTTTCAATAATCAATAAAAAAGCACCCCATCTGGAGTGCTTTCTAAAATTTGTAAAAACTACAAATTAAATTTCACGTACCGCACCTTTTGCCGCACTTGTAGTATGCATGGCATAGGCTTTCAGGGCTTTGGAAATTTTACGTGGACGCTCTTCCACTGGATGCCAGCCTTTCGCTTCTTGCGCTTCACGGCGAGCTGCCATGGTGGCTTCATCTACAGCCAGGTTGATGGTACGGTTTGGAATATCAATTTCGATTAAATCGCCATCTTCAACCAGACCAATAGCACCGCCCTCAGCCGCTTCTGGAGACACGTGGCCAATCGACAGACCTGATGAACCGCCAGAGAAACGGCCGTCAGTCAGCAAGGCACATTCCTTACCCAAACCTTTCGATTTTAAGTAACTGGTTGGGTACAGCATTTCCTGCATGCCCGGGCCACCACGTGGACCTTCGTAACGAATTACCACGACATCACCGGCTTTAATTTCGTTGCCTAAAATCGCCTCTACCGCAGAATCCTGGCTTTCAAACACACGGGCAGTACCGTTGAATTTCAGAATCGAGTCATCTACACCGGCAGTTTTGACGATACAACCATCCAGCGCAATGTTGCCGTAAAGCACAGCCAGACCACCGTCTTTCGAGAAGGCATGTTCTGCATTACGGATCACGCCATTTTCACGGTCGCCATCTAAACGTGAGTAGTAACGATCTTGCGAGAAAGCCGTTTGCGTTGGTACGCCGCCCGGTGCTGAACGGAAGAACTGGTAAACTTCTTCATTTTCAGTACGGATGATGTCCCATTTGTCCAAAGCATCTTTCAGGGTTGCTTCATGGACTGTACCGACTGAGGTATCCAGCAAACCGGCACGATCCAGCTCACCCAGAATCGACATAATGCCGCCGGCACGGTGCACATCTTCCATATGCACATCGTTTTTCGCCGGAGCGACTTTACACAGTACCGGCACTTTACGGGACAAACGGTCGATATCATCCATGGTGAAATCAACGCCTGCTTCATTGGCAGCTGCCAGCAAGTGCAGCACGGTATTGGTTGAACCGCCCATGGCGATGTCCAGCGTCATGGCATTTTCATAGGATGCTTTGGTCACCATTGAACGTGGCAGTACGCTGTAATCGTCCTGTTCATAATGACGTTTAGCCAGCTCCACAATTAACGAGCCTGCACGCTCAAACAGTTTTTTACGGTTTGCGTGAGTTGCCAGTGTCGAACCATTACCCGGTAAAGACAGACCCAATGCTTCAGTCAAACAGTTCATTGAGTTGGCTGTGAACATGCCTGAACATGAACCACAGGTTGGGCAGGCAGAACGTTCGTATTCCGCCACTTCTTCGTCGGTATAGTTGTCATCTGCTGCCACGATCATCGCATCGATCAGGTCGATAGCTTTGTCGTTACCGCGGATTTTAACCTTACCCGCTTCCATTGGACCGCCAGACACGAATACCACCGGAATGTTCAGGCGCATAGCAGCCATCAGCATTCCCGGAGTGATTTTGTCACAGTTGGAAATACACACCATGGCATCGGCACAGTGCGCACTGACCATGTATTCAACCGAGTCAGCAATCAGGTCACGTGAAGGCAGTGAATACAGCATACCGTCATGACCCATCGCAATGCCGTCATCGACGGCAATGGTGTTGAATTCTTTGGCCACACCACCTGACGCTTCAATTTGACGAGCCACGAGTTGACCAAGGTCTTTTAAATGAACGTGACCTGGAACAAATTGCGTGAATGAGTTGACGACGGCAATAATTGGCTTGCCGAAGTCTTCATCTTTCATCCCAGTTGCGCGCCATAAGCCACGCGCACCCGCCATGTTTCTTCCGTGTGTCGATGTTTTTGAACGATAGTCAGGCATTGTGTTATTCCAACAAAGTTTGTGCTTGAGTTGAATGAGCTCATTCACTCTGGCGAAATCTTACAGATCGAGAGCATGAAATCAGTCGAATTTCGAACCTATCATACACCAAGCCATTGTTTTTCAAGAGGGCATTTTCATCTTAGATATGGGCAGATGGGTCTATAAATTGAACTTCGTGATTTGACGACAAAAATCTTTAACTGAAATCTACTATACCGCCATCCCCGGTCAGACAATGCAAAACTTTCATGAATAATTTTTAAATTTTGCATAATTTTTTTTTATAAAATTAGGCTGCTTCCGTCTGTATTCAGACTCAATTTAGGTGAATAAATGCTTTTGCCTTATAATAGGCATCACGTTTATTTGGAAGCTTTTGTGTGAAAATCATCTTTGCGGGTACACCAGAATTTGCAGCCACTGCATTGGCTGCACTGCTTAAAACCGAACATGACATTGTTGCGGTCTATACTCAACCGGACCGCAAAGCTGGACGAGGACAAAAACTCACGGCTTCTGCTGTAAAGCAGCTGGCTTTAGCCAATAATATTCCGGTCTATCAGCCGCTTCATTTTAAATCTTCGACTGAAGAAGGCTTGGCCGCGCAAGCCGAACTGGCCGCGTTAAATGCCGACGTGATGGTGGTGGCAGCTTATGGCTTGATTCTGCCGCAAGTGGTTCTGGATACGCCTAAATATGGCTGCCTCAACATCCATGGTTCACTGTTGCCACGCTGGCGTGGTGCAGCGCCAATTCAGCGTGCCATTGCCACAGGCGATACTGAAACTGGCGTGACCATTATGAAAATGGCTGCAGGCTTAGATACTGGCGACATGATGTTTAAAACCATTTGCCCGATTGAAGCCGGCGATACCTCTGCAACGTTGCATGACAAACTGGCCGAACAGGGTGCAAGCGCAATTGCAGCTGTTTTAGCGTCGGAAGAAAAACTGCAACACTACCTGGCGACCCGTGAAGTGCAAGACGAAGCCTTGACTGTCTATGCGCACAAGCTTTCCAAAGCTGAAGCGGAAATTGACTGGTCTATGGATGCCGTACAGATTGACCGCAATATCCGTGCCTTCAATCCGTGGCCGGTGGCATTTATCATCCTCGACGAGAAAAACAACTTGCGGGTGTGGAATTCCAAGTTATCTCATGCCACTGCGGAAAATGCGCAACCGGGTGAAATCATTGCCATTGATAAAGATGGCGTCCATGTGGCCTGTGCAAATAACACGGTCATCACACTGACTGCTTTACAATGGCCGGGCGCTAAACCGCTTAACCCTGTACAAATTTTACAAACCCAAAAACTGACTATTGGACAAATTTTATAATGAAGCAATCTCCCAACGCCTCAGCCAAAAACCTTAATTTACGTGCTCAGGTGGTGAAGACGTTATTGGCTGTCCAAAATGGTCAATCGCTGCAATCTGTGCTGGCGCAGCAAATGAACATCGTGTCAGACAAAGACCGTGCTTTGTTCCATGAATTGGTACTGGGTTGTTTACGTCAATGGCATGCATTGAAACAACTGACTTTACCATTACTCTCTAAACCACTGGACAATCAAGTGGTTGAAACTTGTTTGTACCTTGGTTTATATCAATTGCTTTGTACACGTGTGGCTGCCCATGCGGCCATTTCAGAAACCGTTGAAGCGACCAAACAATTGGGAATGGAAAGTTTAAGTGGCGTGGTCAATGCCATTTTACGTCGTGCTACCCGTGAAACTGAGCAGTTCTATGGCGTGCTTGAACAAGCAACGAATTTACCAAGCTGGTTGTCTAAACGTCTGAAAAAAGACTGGGGCGATCAATTTGCTGAAATCAGCTATGAGCTGAAACAGGTTGCGCCACTGACTTTACGCGTCAATACTCGCCAGGTTAGCCGTGAAGAATATCTGGATATTCTGGAAGATGAAGGCATCGATGCACATCGCTGCGAAATTTCTGAAGTCGGCATTGTCATGGACGAAAGCCTGCACATTCCAAGTCTGCCGGGTTTTGAAGCGGGCGGCTTTTCAGTACAGGATGAGCATGCCCAGCTGTGTGCCACTTTATTGCCGAACTTGAATGGCAAAATGGTGATCGATGCCTGTGCGGCACCGGGCGGCAAAACTGCACACATTTTAGAAAAATATCAGCCGAAAAAACTGATTGCCCTTGATCAGGATGAAAAGCGCTTAAAACGTGTGTCTGAAAACCTGGAACGTCTGGTTCTCGATGGCAAACATGTCGAAATTGTCGCCGCAGATGCCGTGACCTGGACGGCACCTGAACTGGCTGATTGCATTGTGCTGGATGCACCCTGTTCAGCCATTGGCGTGATGCGTCGCCATCCCGATATCCGCTTACTGCGTCAATCGGGTGATATTGCCAAAACAGTCCAGCTGCAAAAACAGATTTTGGACAATATGTGGCAGCAACTCAAAGTCGGTGGCACCTTGCTTTACATCACCTGCTCCATTTTAAAAGCAGAAAATGAACAGCAAATGGTTGAGTTCTTTGCTACGCATGCCGATGCCAAAGAAGTGAAAATTGAAGCTGACTGGGGCATTGAACAGATTCACGGTCGCCAATTGCTGCCGCAAGTCGGTCATGGCGATGGTTTTTTCTATTGCAGGATCGAAAAGCAGGCTTAAGGTCTAATTCCTGGATGGATTGAAGGTGGCTCAGGCCGCCTTTTTTGTTTCTTGATGCTAGCGATTACTGAATCAACTTAAAAAATCACCAGACTGATGCCCAGCGCGGCACGGCCATGCCACTGACCAGTCTATATCCCCCTTAAATTAAAATAGTCATTATCAAAAAATGATAATGACTATTATTTGCAAATACAATATGTTTTAGTTGGTGCTGTTAATCTTCGGCTTCATCCGGGTTTTTGATCAGATGAATGGTAGCCAGGATCAAGCCACCCCAAAGCAGCACAATGGAAATAATCATCATCGTCAGTGCAGAGCTATTCATTGTCGTTCTCCTATAAATGGCGATCTTTTACCAAACTCAACAGAATGGCACCCAGTATAAAGAAGGCGATTGTGCCGCCACCGACCAGCCATAAAATATCCGCTGAATAGCCACCGTAGCCTTCAGCCATGATAGATTTGATGGTCAACCCCAATGCTACCAGTAAAGACAATGGCGTAACCACAGTCAGCATGAAATTCCAGCTGACACCCAGTTTAATGCTTGCGTATTGGTTGACATGCATTTCCAGTTGCTTCATCAGTGGACGGCGGAACCAGGACAGCAGAATAATCGAAAGTAAACCACCACCAACAATACCAATGTTATTGGCAAAGTAGTCAATGATGTCTACAAAGGTAATCGCGCTATGGGTAGAGAAGAGCACGGTCGAAACCACGGCTGAGCCACCCGCAATAAGGGTCACGGCCTTCTTGTGTGACCAGCCCAGTTTGTCCTGGAATGCGGCAATCGGCACTTGCAGGATACTGACCATGGAGGTGATGCCAGCAACGGTTAAAGAAGCAAAGAACAGGAAACCGAACAAGTCGCCACCTGCACCGAGACTGGAGATGATTTTCGGGAAAGCAATAAAGGCTAAACCAATACCACCGGAAACCACATCTTCAACTTTGGCACCTGAACTGAAAGCCATAAAGCCCAGTGCCGCAAATACCCCAATACCAGCCAGGATTTCAAATGAGGAGTTGGCCAAAGCCACCACCACACCTGAACCGGTCAGGTTGGTTTTACGTTTCAGATAAGATGAATAGGTCAACATGATCCCGAAGCCAACCGACAGCGAAAAGAAGATATGACCAAAGGCTGCTAACCAGACTTTATAGTTGGTCATCGCCTCCCAGTTCGGGGTAAAGAAGGCATTTAACCCATCCACAGCACCTGGCAAACGAACGGCCTGAATCACCAGAATCGAGAATAAAATTACCAGCAATGGCATAAAGATTTTATTGGCCAGCTCAACCCCACGGCGTACACCACCATAAAGAATCAGCATCACCACTGCCCAGACCACCACCAGGCCAATGAATAACGTCGGGACAAAGCCCATCGTTAAGCCTTCACCATTTTGCAGATAGGTATTAAAGAAGAAGCCTTGAGTATCTGTACCCCATTGTTGGCCAAAGGAGTAGAACATGTAGCTGCCGGCCCAGGACAATACACTGGCATAGTAGATCCCGATAATGAGGGTCACCATCACTTGCCACCAGCCCAAAGACTCGGCATTCATGAGCTTTTTATAGGCTGTTGGTGGTGCTTTACGGAATTTATGACCCACCGCATAATCTAAAAACAACAGTGGTAAACCTGCCGCGAAAATCGCGATCAAGTAAGGAATAAGGAATGCCCCGCCGCCATTTTCATAGGCCACATAGGGGAAACGCCAAATGTTTCCCAGGCCTACGGCGGAACCAATGGCTGCAATAATAAATCCTGATCGTGCAGACCAATTTTCACGAGTATCTGTCATAGAACACCTAAACCTTAGGTATCTTTAAATGCTGCTTGTTATCGGGTTTATATCGCAAGCACAAAAAGTACCATTCAAAAATAATTCTTGTGTCTGATTTAGAGGTCACCTTTTGGGTGCAGTATTCTAAATGGCAAACAGATCAGTAAGGACCAAATTTTGCTTAAAAATGTTGATCAGTACTCATCCTTTATATGAATTTAACAATACTCACTTTTATAAAAATTTTCTGTAATTTATTTACCAAACATTTCATTTTTATAATCTGTTGAGCTTGAATGCTCATTTAATCGGCTGATTTTTAATCCTGCTTTATTATTCATCTATAAACTTCTGGGAATACATAAAGTACATATAAAAACTTCAAGTTATCTTAAGATGATTCAATCTGCTTATTTAGGGTTGTGAAATAACGGTTTAAAAAATAAATGCCACAGGCCTTTTTCAACTCGTATGCTAAAAATGAGAGATAAATTTTCTGTAATTTTGAGAAACAACAACAATGCAATTTTTGGGCATTCAATATATGATGCGCTATAAATTGGGTCTCAACTCATGCTATTTAACTCACAAAAAGATTTTTCAAAATAACGGATTAAACAACGTCAGGATTCTCATGCGATCATTCAAAATTCTTTGTCTAGCCCTTGGACTGGGCGCGTTCAGTTCCACCCAAGCCGATGTTATTGCGGTCAAAGGCAATATCGATTACTGGCACTACAGCACCGATTTAACCCAACCGGCATCTTCGCTACCACAAGCCCAAATGGAAGATGATCAAGCGCTGTCATTCTCGGTTGCGCTAGAACATCCGGTGCCATTGTTGCCCAATGCAAAAATCAAACATAGCCATTTACAGGCTGACAGCGATCAAAGTTTGGCGGGTGTAAAAAGCCATCAGGTCGACCTCACTTATACAGATTTCATTCTGTATTATGAAGTGCTGGACAATATTGTCGATGCAGATGTCGGCATTGGTGCCAAACGTTTAAGCGGAGATATTCTGCAAAACTATACCAACACCTTAGATGTGAGTAGCACGCTACCGATGCTTTATGCCCAAGCCGGGGTAAACCTGCCTTTTACCGGTTTAAGTGCGAGAGCTGAAGCCAGTTTTGCTGCACTGGATGATGAGCAAATCAGCGATGCTCAGGCGGAACTCAAATATAATTTCATTGATACCTTGTTACTCGACGTGGGTGCCCGAGTCGGTTATCGCATTTTGGACATCCAGCTGGAAGAAGGCTCAAATGCAGAAACCAAACTCAAATTTAAAGGTCCTTATCTCGGCATAGAAGCACATTTCTAAAGCACTCCTGTACGCTTTTGCTTACATGAACTGCAGAAAATGAAGGCTATGCATATGGCTGAGCTCAGATTATATTTAACTCATACAGAAACAGGATGTTTCTAAAATAAGAAGAATAAAAGTAAAAACAGCAGGACGCTGAGGTAGAACAGGAGTGATACCTTTAACCAATACCAAAAAGCCTCGACAGGATGTCGGGGCTTTTTTATGTCCGTGTATATGTATATTTATCGCTTATAAAAATAAAATGCCTATCAATGGTTAAGGTAACCCAAAATCTTAGCCAATCTTCAGTTCACTAGCTTCGTGTTGAATAAAATCAACGCTGCACTCTACGAAACCCTTATTCCTTTAAAAACTCCACGCATAAAAAAGCCCCCTCATTAGAGGGGGCTTTCGAATAATGAGCTGGCGATGACTTACTCTCACATGGGTAATCCCACACTACCATCAGCGCTAAGAGGTTTCACTTCTGAGTTCGGGAAGGGATCAGGTGGTTCACTCTTGCTATGGTCGCCAGCACAACTGTTATGACTTTGCGTTTGGTCTTATT
>NZ_JACHVD010000050.1:0-852 GCF_025377055.1 Acinetobacter sp. T_3_1
AGCTTAGGCATTAGCCCAAGTGAAGTCATGTCGAAAGATGCTATTGCACAAATCAATCAAAATTTATGGCAAGACATACAGGCCATGCCTGTCATTGGTGGGGGAAATTAACATGTTCGATCTTAAAAACAGCTTAAAAAAACAGAGCGGAAAAATCTCTCAACCCCTACTGATTAGTTTGGTCATCGGCGCTACCGTACTCCTCAGTATTTTCTTGATCTTAACGGGTAAGAATAAATCTGAAACATCAGATGAACATGCCGAGGAAGAAGGGGGAGAAGAACATGGTGGTGAAACCGAAGAGCATGCAGAAGGTGTGAGCCTGACTGCCAAGCAACTGGTGGAACAGGGCATACAATTATCAGCGGTCGATCAAGGCCCGGTGGTTAAATTAAGTTCTTATCCTGCCAAACTGAATGTGAATACTGACCAGCAAGCGCACGTCTCACCGAGTTTTAGTGGTCATGTAGAAAATGTCTATGTAGAACTCGGTCAAAAAGTTCAGAAAGGACAGCCTTTGGCTGCGTTGCTTGTTCCTGATCTAGTTGATCAGCAGGCCAATCTTAAAATTGAACAAACCAACCTTGAACNTCAAAAAGTTCAGAAAGGACAGCCTTTGGCTGCGTTGCTTGTTCCTGATCTAGTTGATCAGCAGGCCAATCTTAAAATTGAACAAACCAACCTTGAACTGGCGAAACAAGACTATGATCGTGAGCGTCAGCTTTGGTCACAGGGCATTTCAGCAAAACAGGACTATCAACGTGCTTATAACAGCTATAAACGGGCACAAATTCAGGTTCAAGCGGCCCAATCACGTTTAAGTGCATTTGGTGCAGTGAATGCCAGTAACGG
>NZ_JACHVD010000051.1:0-736 GCF_025377055.1 Acinetobacter sp. T_3_1
TTCAGGATTTTTAAACAGCTTACTTTGCTGAAGATTCGTGGCATTAATACTATTTTGCGTTTCCCAGAAATTTTGGGACGCTTGATATTGGTTAACCTGCTCAATAGCTTGCTGCAGCGTTAAATCTTGAGTACTGGCGACTACGGAAGTACTGAAGCTGATCATTGCAGATAGCAAGATACCGCTACCTAAGGCTGACCAGGATAAATTCAGGATGGAGGTATCCTGATGTAATTTGTTTTTTGACATGAAAATGCCCCACGCATAATGAAATTAGGAGTGGTGGGCTTTTATAAGACTACCCCACCAATAGTAGGGGCAAATCGGGAGGCGGGGTTAATTGATCCAGATAAGGGGGTTTATAAAAAGTTATTCCCAAATAAGTTGGGGTAATGCCGGTCTCAAAATTAGCTTTAAGCTTCAGATCATCGGGTGGGTCAATCTGAATCACGATTGTATTTGAGAAATGACTGCACTTTTCGTTAAAACAAACCTTCTGACAATAGTCATAGATTTCTTTATAGTTTTCTAGGGAATAAAGTGCTTGACGAGGACTATCACTCTTTTCGTCTAAATCGATTGGATTAGAGAGTATTGAATTGGGTATGTTTGGCATTTCATGCAGACAAGCAGCCTCTGCCACACTCCAAATATTCTGGAATGTGAATAAGAGTACCAATATCTGGATTAGAAATGTTTTTCTCTTCATACACAAATCTGTATTTAAAACACCAAT
>NZ_JACHVD010000052.1:0-707 GCF_025377055.1 Acinetobacter sp. T_3_1
TTGGATATTTTTGGTGAGCGAAGAGCAAACCAAAAATTAGCCAGTCTCTCTACAGATAAAACAGCGCTGAAGCAGAAGATTTATCAAGCGCAAATTGAGCTTGCAGTGAAATATGTATGGTCACAACTGGCCATTGCCGAACTTGAAAGAAACATTGTCAATGAACAACTTCGGGTGAGCGAAGAAAACCTTACAGCGATCGAGAAGCGCTTTACTGCGGGCGGTATCGCGCAAGTAGATGTGAATCGCGCACGTTTAAGTCATGCTGAAAATATCCGTCTTTTTAGACAGGCCGACTCACAAGTCCAAGTGGCCACCCAACAATTATCAAATTTATGGGGAACCTCTGATAAGTCATTGCAGGTAAACCTCTCTTCACAAAAGCTCTGGCCAAAATCGACTCATCAGCAGGTTCAAGAATATTTAGCGGAAAACTACGTTGAGAAATATCGAGCTTTACTGGTATTAGAGTCTCAAGCAACGGTTGATCAACTAAGGGCAAAGGCACGTCCTAACCCCACTTTAAACCTAGGTGTCAACCGCACCCAATCCTTGGAAAACTCCACACAAAATCAATTAGTAGTCGGAGTCAGTGTACCGCTTAATATTTTCGATCGTCAGCAAAATGGCATAAAAATCGCGCAAGAAAAAATGAACTTATTAGAGCGTCAGAAAGACTTTTATCTAAAGCAAAATGCGCTGCAAAT
>NZ_JACHVD010000053.1:0-620 GCF_025377055.1 Acinetobacter sp. T_3_1
ATATTGGCAGGCTATTTAAAGCTCGCCAAGTTAATGCGGTTTGTATCTAAATCTGTGGTTATTGGATTCGTAAATGCGTTAGCGATCTTAATTTTCATGGCTCAATTGCCTGAACTGATTAATGTGACCTGGCATGTATATGCTTTTGTTGCTTTAGGTTTAGCAATTATTTATCTATTCCCTCTGGTTCCCAAATTAGGAAAATTACTCCCTTCTCCACTAGTCTGCATCATTGCAATCACATTATTGGCAATCGCTTTAGGAATTGATGTACGGACCGTGGGCGATATGGGGTCTTTACCTGACACACTTCCAATGTTCTTGATTCCAGATATTCCTTTGAATATTGAAACATTGATGATTATTTTGCCTTATTCAGTCGCACTGGCGGCTGTAGGTTTACTTGAATCGATGATGACAGCAACTATCGTGGATGAAATGACTGATACGCCAAGTGATAAATATCAGGAATGTAAGGGACAAGGGATTGCGAATATTGCTTCTGGCTTTATGGGTGGCATGGCCGGTTGTGCAATGATTGGTCAATCTATGATTAACGTAAAATCAGGTGGCCTTACACGCTTATCAACATTCTCTGCGGGCATTTTTCTTCTTATTCT
>NZ_JACHVD010000054.1:0-562 GCF_025377055.1 Acinetobacter sp. T_3_1
GAGAAATCTTTCTGTCTTAAGAGTAATTAGCAATGGCTTCCTCAGTTCTTTCCTCAGCAGCAGTTGCCACCCGCAGCAATGTTGCTCAAGCTAACATGGTTGCACCTTTCACAGGTCTTAAGTCTGCTGCCTCATTCCCTGTTTCAAGAAAGCAAAACCTTGACATCACTTCCATTGCCAGCAACGGCGGAAGAGTGCAATGCATGCAGGTGTGGCCACCAATTAACATGAAGAAGTATGAGACTCTCTCATACCTTCCCGATTTGAGCCAGGAGCAATTGCTCTCCGAAATTGAGTACCTTTTGAAAAATGGATGGGTTCCTTGCTTGGAATTCGAGACTGAGAAAGGATTTGTCTACCGTGAACACCACAAGTCACCAGGATACTATGATGGCAGATACTGGACCATGTGGAAGCTACCTATGTTCGGATGCACTGATGCCACCCAAGTGTTGGCTGAGGTGGGAGAGGCGAAGAAGGAATACCCACAGGCCTGGGTCCGTATCATTGGATTTGACAACGTGCGTCAAGTGCAGTGCATCAGTTTCATTGCCTCCAAGCC
>NZ_JACHVD010000055.1:0-551 GCF_025377055.1 Acinetobacter sp. T_3_1
GGTGTGAATGTTGACCACACCACAATTTATCGTTGGGTTCAGCGTTATGCTCCAGAAATGGAAAAACGCTTACGCTGGTATTGGCGTAATCCTACAGATTTACATTCATGGCATATGGATGAGACTTATATCAAAGTGAAGGGGCGATGGACTTACCTGTATCGTGCAGTTGATCAACGTGGTCATACGATTGACTTTTACCTTTCCGCTAGACGGAACAGTAAATCAGCCTATTGTTTTTTAGGAAAGATCTTCAATACGGTGAAAAAATGGCAAATTCCACGGGTCATCAATACAGATAAAGCAGCGACCTATGGCCATGCTTTATCACGGTTAAAGCGAGAAGGAAAATGTCCAGTAGATATTGAGCACAGGCAGATTAAGTATAAAAATAATGTCATTGAATGTGATCATGGTAAGTTAAAGCGGATCATCAGGGCCACATTAGGATTCAAATCTATGAAGACGGCTTATGCCACAATTAAAGGTATTGAAGTCATGCGTGCACTACGTAAAGGACAAGCATCGTCATTTTATTATGGTCAGCCTCA
>NZ_JACHVD010000056.1:0-484 GCF_025377055.1 Acinetobacter sp. T_3_1
GTATCGCGCAAGTAGATGTGAATCGCGCACGTTTAAGTCATGCTGAAAATATCCGTCTTTTTAGACAGGCCGACTTACAGGTACAAGTGGCAACCCAACAATTATCAAATTTATGGGGAACCTCTGATAAGTCATTGAAGGTAAACCTCTCTTCGCAAAAGCTTTGGCCAAAATCGACTCATGGGCAGGTTCAAGAATATTTAGCGGATAACTACATTGAGAAATATCGGATTTTACAGGTGTTAGAGTCTCAAGCAACGGTTGATCAGCTGAAAGCAAAGTCACGTCCTAATCCTACTTTAAACCTGGGCGTTAACCGCACCCAATCCTTGGATAACTCAACACAAAATCAACTGGTGGTTGGAGTCAGTGTACCGCTCAATATTTTCGATCGTCAGCAAAATGGCATAAAAATCGCGCAAGAAAAAATGAACTTATTAGAGCGTCAGAAAGACTTTTATCTAAAGCAAAATGCGCTGCAAAT
>NZ_JACHVD010000057.1:0-437 GCF_025377055.1 Acinetobacter sp. T_3_1
CGGATTATCGAAAGTGAGGCCAAGTGGGGCATTCGTGATCCACGGCAAATCCAGGCTTCTGATTATTATGTCACCGGCAGCATTAACAGTCTGGACTTTATTCCGGGGGGCGGTGTGGACATGCAGATTGGCGGAGTGGGTCCGAATTACAGTCAAACCCGCATTATGGTGGGGTTGGATTTGTCTCTCACCGATACCCGCAGCAGTAAGGTGGTGGCCAATGTTTCCCTGCAAAAACAGATTGCTGCACAGGATTATGGTCTGAGTGCAGGCAGGTTTGCTGGGCATACTTTGTTAAATATTCAGCTTGGCAAAGGGGAACGCGAGGCAACCAACTTTGCCCTGCGTCAAATGCTGAATCTGGGCACCTTTGAATTGCTCAGTCAGGTGATCCCACCAGCAACATTTGAAAGCTGCCGTGCGCAAATACCGCCTGA
>NZ_JACHVD010000058.1:0-421 GCF_025377055.1 Acinetobacter sp. T_3_1
AAAAATTAAAAACTTCCATTGCAACACGTTATCTTAAAATTAAACTAGCTCATTCAAAAATGGCTAAAGCAGCATTGTTGGTGGTGGTGTGCATGGCAGCAGTAGCTGTGATGCTAACGCCCCATGCAGACGCTACCATCACTTGTGGCCAGGTTGTTGCGAGCTTGTCACCATGCATTAGCTATGTGAGGAACGGTGGTGCTATTCCAGCACCATGCTGCAGTGGAATTAATTCCCTCAACAACCAAGCTACCAGCACTCCTGATCGACAGACGGCTTGTAGCTGTATTAAATCTGCTGCTGCAGGCATCAGTGGCATCAACCTCAGTCTTGCTGGTAGTCTCCCTAGCAAATGTGGTGTCAACCTTCCCTACAAGATTAGCCCTTCCATTGACTGCTCCACGGTGCAGTAAGATTTGTG
>NZ_JACHVD010000059.1:0-346 GCF_025377055.1 Acinetobacter sp. T_3_1
TTCTTGTTTGAGGGTGCCAAGCCAGTACACCCGGTCATAAGTTGACTAAATATGACCAAAGCACTCACAGAAGATATTTTTCTTCTATTTAAAGGAAAGTTCAGCATAGTGAGCCTCCCGGTTGAGTGCTTAAGTTAGGGCATTGCTGATTATTTTGAGTGGTGGTGGAACTTAGAGTCCCATCATTCGTAGTATCATTGGAAATGTCTATACCGTTATTGGAACCATTGATATTCACATTGCTGGTAGCCGAATTCACTGTACCGATAGAGCTGGTCGAGGTGCTGTTTATTGTGGTTTTTCCCAAGCCTGAATAATAATCAGAATCCATGAGTTCGATTAGATT
>NZ_JACHVD010000006.1:0-127840 GCF_025377055.1 Acinetobacter sp. T_3_1
TGAGACCAGTCATGAACGATCAATGCATAGCGATGCTGTGACGAGTTGATCTGCTCACATGCAAGCTGTTCAATCGGCTGGTTTAACTGGCTAAAAGAAATCTTGTCATTATTCAGGAATCGCCAAACGGCCTGTGTGGTTGCGAAACTCGACCTTTGGGCAGAAGCCAGGTCTTTGATTGAGGGAGCAAGTGAAGCAAGAGGATTCATATTGAGCTTTACAAGGCTGTTATAGCGTTTAATCAGACGCTGATCCAGACCGGAGATGTTAAATTGAAGAGCATGCTCTTCAATTTAACGCAAAGCTCGGGAATTGTGTAGATACCTATGCCTTCTAGGAGAGGGTTAGGGAGAGGTCATTTTACAATCTAAATACACCCTCATCCCTTGCGGAATATATTCCTCATCTCCTACAAAGAGAGGAAAAAAAATCAGTCACTTAAAACTGTCCCTGCTTCACCCGTTCCTTTAAAATCTGCTTAAGCATCGCTCGCGGAAAACTGAACCACAGTGCAATTAAAACAAAACACGCCACGCTATAGGCTAAATAGTGGTAGTGTTCATACATCACCCGAACCAGTTCAATAATGATAAAGAAGCTGAACATCAACAGCATCGAAACGGCTGCTGCCACTGTACCTTTGGATACTTCCGATGACATCAGCGCAAAACGGTACAGCACCGAAAAACTGATCCCTTCACCAAAGCTGATGAGCGTCATACCTGCAATGAGGCACCAGATCAGATACTCCGGCAAAATCACTCCAACCAGTAAAATTACGGTGCCGAGCAGCATAATCGGCAAGCCCATCAGCACAGATCTGCCCAAAGCCAGTTTGTCGATAATTTTAATCAGCACCACATTTCCAACAATCAATCCACCCAATACCGGAAACTGTGCCAAGCCGTATTGCATGCTGCTAAAACCCAGTTCTTCCACCAGCATGACCGGTGACAGTGCAATCCAGAGCATCAACGGCATACTGACCATCGGCAAAGCCAAGGTCATCGTCAGAAAACGTTTGTTTTTATAGACTTGTTTAAAGTCATCCAGAATGTAGCTGAATGGCTGTTTTGGTATGCTGACTTTGTTCTCGGGCATTTTGGCTTTCAGTCCAAACCAGCTTAAAAAGGCTAATGAGGCGATGCCGATAAAGCCCCAATGCCAGGACACATGATCAATCAGGAAGGCACCCACCACAGGGCCGAGTAAGGGTGCAAGCAATGAAATATTCGCCATCAGCGCCATGACTTTAATGGCATCACGTTCTTCAAAAGTTTCCTGAATTGCAGCATAGCCGACTGCGGAAATAACGGTTAAACCAATACCTTGCAAGAAACGTAGCGCCAAAAAACTTTCAATAGTGTGGGTGAGTAAAATCAGCAAGCAACACAGTACAAAGAACAGCACGCCGGCAAGTAATACTTTTTTTCGTCCTAGTCGGTCGGACAATGGGCCGAGCAACCATGCTACACATGCCCCACCCAGCAGGTAAAACGACATGGAAGATGGCGCCCATGAACTGCTCACGCCAAAGTCTTTGGTAATGGCGAGCATGGCAGGCTGCACCAAGTCATTGCCAATATAGACGGAAAATTCAAACAGGACCAATGCCAATGGAAACATCAGCGTGGCACGGTTTAAGGTGGCGGTTTGAACGTTTTGCATTGTTTTTCTACATATATTTTAAGCTTGTGGGGCTACACACTATTTTTAGGGAGAGAAGCGTCAGCCCAATGCCAAGCATTGAGTGTTTAAATTAGAGTTTGGGAAATGCACTTGCTTATAAGTGACTTAAAACACCGTATTCACCAGGTGTTTAAATAAAAAATTCGTGAGAATAACTGATCTCAAACAAATACACCTACTTGGTTGAGTAGGTGTATTTTAGCAGAGACCATTTTTCTTGTCTTTAAGCTGTTTTTTCCGAAATCATTTCATTAAATTTAATTTCTGGATTTGATTTAAACACCAGCCATTTATTTTTCATCCATTGCTCAACTTTATCTTTTCCTAAAATTGCCAATAAATTATTTAATAATGCAAATTTCGCTGGCTTATTAAAATAATAAGCCGTTACGCGTACATTTCGATCTATGTCATCATTTAAACTAAACAGATCGATAATATAGTCTTTATCTGAAACATCTAGTGAATGTCCCCAAATATAAAAGTTAAGATTCAATTTCTGAGAGTTTATTTTATTTTCCAATTGACTTTGAGTAGCGCGGATATAAGCTGATTGTACAGGCATCAATGTTTTCCTTTTTAACTCCTCTATCATATTTTTACTTTCTAGAATCTCACTTTTATATCCATCTAGAAATAAATAATCAGTATCTTTAAAAAGCTTTTGCTGATATTTAGTAAATCCATACGCTTTTATTTTTTTTAAGGATTCACTCTCTAAATCAGAAACACCCAGAACAATATTTTGATCTTCACCACAACTACCATGTAAGTATTCCACATCAACAGCATCATGAAGTCTTTGGTAGGTATTGGTATAGTTAAATGAGAAGATTTTATCAGGATAAGACCACTCAGCATCAATCTCTATCTTTTTTATTTGGAAGAGTTGACCAACAATAATTTCCAAATATACGTTAAAGATTTCAATAAATTTCTCTAACTCTGTGTAAAGAAAACTCATAAAATCAGCAGAACTAAAGCCATTTTTAACATTCTTTCCGTGACAAAAATCCTTATTTAAATTAAAAGGAATCATTACTCCATCATTTTTAGTTGTAAACTTAAAGAAATTTAGAATATCTAAATCATTTGTCTTTATTTTTAAATTATCTTGCCCTCTATTATTCAAATAATTTACTATTTTTTCTCGATGATCCATTGATTCTAGATCAACTATACAACGTGCGACTACAACTAAGACATCTTCTATTTTTTGTTCAAAATCAATCCATGTTTTTATTTCTTGTACATGATCTTTAAAATATTGATACCAACAATTAAGAGACAATCTATATTGAATTTTAATAACATCTTGTGCAGAAAGGAGGATACTATCTGTTAAATAATATTCCTTTGTTTTACTTATAAAATTAGGGTCTCGTGTTTTTAAAAATAACTCATCAAAATTCATATGATGAGATGGTTGTTCCACTTCATTACGTTTTTGAAAAAGTTTGTCTAATTCTTCTAACCACTCTTCTATTTTTCTTTCAGACAAATTTCTAGGCAAACCACCTGTATTTTTATCTTCAATTGCCCTCATCACATCCATAAAATGATCATACTTTGTCGGCAAATAATGCGACAAATCAAAGCCATTGCCGACAATTAAAATATTCATTGTTCTTATATCCTCAAACGCAAAAAAGCGCATCAAACGATACGCTTTTTATGCAGCATTACAACTTACTTTTCAACCATAAATCAAAGATTTATTAAGGGCATTTCGCTTTCTGAAAAACCTTGGTATTTTTCCCACGCAAACATTGATACGACTTCTCTGTATCCACCTTCTTCCAGTCCCCATCTACCAGTTTAAAACTATATACCGTACGCATTGAACGAACCGAGTCATCCATTAAACCCGTTTCCGTGACTTTTACCTGCGCAGCAGTTGGGGACTCTACACTGTTAAAAAACTGACGAATCTCCACCGTTGCCGAACCCTTACGCAAATCAGGTCGTTCTTTTAACACTTGTTGCAAAGGCGTATCAGACGAACCAATATTCACTTTAGAGGCCAATTTTTTAGTCGTTGCACAACCCGTCGTGATTAAGCCCAAACAAAGTATAGAGGTAGAAAGTAAACGTAACATTGGGAAATCTCCCCCATAAAAAAAAGACATCACATCTATGATGCCATGCCTTTTTTTCATACTCGATAACAGTTATGTAGTCATCGGCGCATAGAACTTACAGGTTAAATATTAAAGATCGAACAGTTTACCCGGGTTCATAATGCCGTTTGGATCGAATACCTGTTTCAAGGCTTTCATGTAGCCAATTTCTTCTTCAGAACGGGTGTAGTTGAGGTAAGGTTTTTTAGTCATACCAACACCGTGTTCTGCAGAAATCGAACCGTCATATTTTTTCACAGTATCGAATACATATTTGTTCACCACCTGACATTTGGCAAAGAATTCATCTTTAGACAGGTTCTCTGGTTTTAAGATGTTCAAGTGCAAGTTACCGTCACCAATATGACCGAACCAGCAGATTTCAAAGTCAGGGTAATTATCCGCAACAATCGCATCAATTTCTTTAATAAATGCAGGAACATGCGTAATAAGTACGGAAATGTCATTTTTGTATGGTGTAAACGGTGCGATTGATTCAGAAATATCTTCACGCAAACGCCATAAGCTGTGTACCTGTTCCAGGCTTTGGCTCATGACACCATCTAGCACCCAACCCTGTTCCATGCAATGCTCAAAAATTTCCATCGCCTTGTCCATGATTGGCTCAAACGGCGCTTCAAATTCAAGCAGTACATAGAATGGACATTCCGTTTCAAACGGACGTTGTACATGACCATGATCCAGCACTTTTTGCATCGCAAGTTCACCAAAGAACTCAAATGCAGTTAAATCAATTTTTGCCTGGAATGCGTGAAGTACAGGCATCACGGCTTCAAAGTCAGGTACACCCAGTACCATCACTTGCAGGTCTTGCGGTTGACGCTCCAGCTTGATTTCAGCTTCAGTCACCAGACCAAGCGTACCTTCACCACCAATGAACAAATGTTGTAATGCATAACCGGTCGCGTTCTTGATCATGCCCTTGTTCAGGCGCAGGATGTCGCCCTTACCGGTTACAACGGTCAGACCCAGCACCCAGTTACGGGTCATGCCGTATTTGATCACTTTAATACCACCGGCATTGGTGCCGATGTTACCGCCAATTTGTGATGAACCTGAAGACGCGAAATCCACCGGATAATACATGCCCTGTTCTTCGGCATAGTTTTGTAACTGTTCAGTCACCACACCCGCTTGTACACGCACCATACGGTCTGCCGGGAAGAATTCCAGAATCTGGTTCATCTTGTCCATGCTAACCACAATTTCACCGTTGGCTGCTACTGCACCGGCCGATAAACCGGTACGGCCGCCCGACGGTGTGATGGCAATGTTGTGTTCATTGGCAAATTTAACAATCGCCTGCACCTGTTCCGTACTTGATGGAAAAACAATGACTGATGGGTTTGGATCGAAATGCTTGGTGTAGTCTTTGCCCCAGGCATCGAGACTAGCAGCATCAGTTTTAATGCGGTTTTCACCCACAATGGCTGTCAATTGGGTTAATAACTCAGGTGTTAAAGCGACTGGAGCATTCATCGTTTGCAGACCTAGCAAGAAATATACAAGTGGTGGACGGTCTATAGAGCATTCTTTGCAAAGAGATTTACAAAAAAATCATGTCTTAGACTGGGTGTGAGCATAAAATCAACAATATAACTGTGATCGATTTCACTACTCGACATTATAAGACATTTTTTACTGAAACCTGGTGAAAATAAGCATTTTGACAATCTAGGCTTAAAAATTACAGCTTTAGTTAGACCAAAATCTGTAGTTCCTGGCATATGTATGGCAAAAATACCTATAGTCTCCGTCATAAAGGAAATGTATATAGACCCTTCTCGTATGTTATCATATCGCGACTAAATTTGGCCTTTGTAGCGGAGCCGTAATGAGCCAACATCTTTCACTGCCTAAAGATAAAATTCGTTTCTTGTTGTTAGAAGGCGTTCATCAAAACGCAATCGACACTTTAAATGCTGCTGGATACACCAACATCGATTACCGTAAAACTGCGCTTGAGGGTGAAGCGTTGAAAGAAGCGGTAAAAGATGCCCACTTCATTGGTATTCGTTCACGTACTCAACTGACTGAAGAAGTATTCGAAGCAGCCAACAAGCTGATCGCTGTTGGCTGTTTTTGTATCGGTACCAACCAGGTGAACCTGGATGCAGCAATGCGTCGCGGTATTCCAGTATTTAACGCACCATATTCAAATACCCGTTCAGTAGCTGAACTGGTACTTGCTGAAGCTATTTTATTGCTTCGTGGCGTACCTGCTAAATCTGCTTCTACTCACCGTGGTGGCTGGAACAAGTCTGCAGTAGGTTCGTATGAAACTCGTGGTAAAACTTTAGGTATTGTCGGTTACGGCTCAATCGGTTCTCAACTTTCAGTGCTTGCTGAAAGCATGGGTATGAATGTCATTTATTATGATGCAGTAACCAAACTTCCTATGGGTAACGCACGCCAGGTCGGTACGATGGGCGAGTTGCTTGCAAATGCTGACGTGGTATCTCTACACGTTCCAGACGTTCCATCTACGCGTAACTTCATGGGCAAAGAACAGTTTGCTCAAATGAAAGAAGGGTCAATCTTCATCAATGCTGCACGTGGTACATGTGTAATCATTGAAGACCTTGCGGATGCCATCAAGTCTGGTCACATTGCAGGTGCTGCAGTTGACGTATTCCCTAAAGAGCCTAAAGCCAACGGTGAAGAATTCGTTTCTCCACTTCGTGGCCTGGACAACGTGATTCTTACCCCTCACGTGGGCGGTTCAACCATGGAAGCGCAAGCCAACATCGGTCTTGAAGTTGCAGAGAAATTCGTTGCTTATTCAGATAAAGGCATGACCTTGTCTGCTGTGAACTTCCCTGAAATCGCGTTGCCATTGACTGAAGGTAAACACCGTTTACTGCACATTCACAAAAACATTCCAGGCGTGCTGTCTAAAATCAACAACCTGTTTGCTGAACACGGCATCAACATCTCTGGTCAGTCTTTAATGACTAAAGGTGATGTCGGTTACCTGGTGATGGACGTTGATGCAACTGCGTCTAAAGAAGCACTCGATACGCTTCACGAAGTTGAAGGTACAATCCGCGTTCGCGTATTGTTCTAATTCAATTTTATTTAAAAAACCACAGCATTCATGCTGTGGTTTTTTGTTTTTTAAGCCCAAAATTTAATATTCTGAATGGAAGTGAATTTCGTGACAAAACCATTCGCAACTGTTTGAGGCAGACCGACATTTCAGTAATTTATGTTTCTGCGATGAACAAAATTAGATGGAAACATTTGACGAGTTTTGCGATGAGAATATTTGAAACATGTTTCAAATGTTCGCAAGGTGGTTTTGTTCTTGCGTAGCTTTGCTACTCATACCGAAACAAAAGTAATAAACTCTTTCAAGAAGGATTACCCGTCTCAATGAAAAGACTCCGTCGTGAAATTTATTCAATATTTTTGAATATAAACAAAGGCTGTAAATTTTTTACAGCTTTTATTGCTGATCTCCCGCTATTCGAGAAATCGAACCAAATTTAGTCAATGTTGAATTTTAAAAATACACCCCATGTTCAGGCACTATTGTTATTGCTGATTGCAATGATCAGCGTGCAGAGCAGTGGCTCGCTTGCCAAAATCCTGTTCGGTCAGTTTCCCGTCCTGAGCGTTGCAGCCATGCGCATGCTCATTGGTGCTGCAATCTTGGCACTTATTTTTAAAATCTGGCAGATCAATTTTAAACAGGTGAAATGGAAAGCCATTATCAGCTACGGTATTGCACTTGCCGGTATGAATGCCATGTTTTACCTGTCGATTAATCGCCTGCCGCTGGGTATTGCCGTTTCTTTTGAATTCATTGGACCGCTCAGTGTTGCGCTGTATTATGCGCGGCAAAAATTTGATTTTATCTGGGTCGGACTGGCCATTCTTGGTCTCATTTTATTATTTCCCTTCAATCAGGTTTCCCAAAGTCTCGATTTGATCGGGATTGCTTTTGCATTCGGTGCAGGCGCCTGCTGGGCGTTGTATATCGTAGCCGGACAAAAACCTCCGGGTATTTCAGGTAATCATACCGTGTGCTTGGGTATGTTCATCGGCATGTTGTGTTTAATGCCGATTGCCCTGTTTTCCGGTATGTCAGCCAGCGTTTTTGAACCTTCGAACCTCATTTATTTTATTGCCTTGGCAGTACTGGCCAGTGCCCTGCCTTTTACTCTGGAAATGATTGCCCTACGCAATTTAACGGCGCTGAGTTTCGGTACTTTAATGAGCGTAGAACCGGCAATTGCAGCATTGTCCGGTTTTATCTTTTTAGGTGAACAACTGATGTGGAATCAGTGGCTAGCATTAGTCACTATTATTACTGCCTCGATGGGTTGTACTTATACTACGCAAAAAGCCAAGAACAGAACTGAAAATAAAATCAAGGGATAAAAAACCGTGCAGTTGCACGGTTTTTGAATGCTTAGATTCTTAGATGAATCGCATTAAGTCGGCACCCAGCACGGCGGGATGCTTTCCTTCGGAGGATTATTCGGATCTAATTCAACATTATTCATTGTGGCATCGCACCACTGAATCTGATCAAAATCAAATTGAATTTGATTATTGTCGTAAATAGTTTCAGAACTCCAAGAAATTGGCTTTTGCAAATTATTCTTTTCAAGCACACCATCCGCACCTACCCATGCCCAGTCTACTTGTGATTGTGGAGGTATTGGCAAATAAACACTAATCTGCTGATTTAACGGCAAGCGATATTGCTTATAAAAATTAGGCTGCTCTGTATTACTTCCTGTAATATAATAATTCCCCCTTAAATACACCATGCAATATGACGGCACCACTTCGGATGAATTACAGCGCAGGCTGACTTTATACTGATCAAACAGTTTTGTGGTCTTACTCAAGGTAATGGTAACAGGACCTTTTAAAGCTGAAGTCACAGAACCCGTTGCCTGATACACAGCCGCACCTTGTTCATAACTTGCACTTGCTGCAGTCCAGGTCAAATTGGTGGCATTCTTCAGTCCAGAAATAATTCGACCACCTTCAGCCGGTACAGTAAAGGCTATACCATTGAAATGACCA
Organism: Acinetobacter sp. T_3_1; assembly: GCF_025377055.1. Classification (NCBI taxonomy): domain Bacteria; kingdom Pseudomonadati; phylum Pseudomonadota; class Gammaproteobacteria; order Moraxellales; family Moraxellaceae; genus Acinetobacter; species Acinetobacter sp. T_3_1. The sequence goes on from NZ_JACHVD010000006.1 coordinate 8,874, forward strand.
GAACATGCCACAGCTTTTTTCTCTGCTGTTACACATTTGACGAAGTTATCTGTAGTTGGTGTGCCTAAATCAATAATGACATTGCCCGTTGTGCCAGAGGTCTTTTCACCAATCAACGTGCCTGACTCATCTTTTGCTGTCCAAATAATTGAACCTGCTGATGGCATATTGATTACTGTTGAACCCTCTGCCGGAATGGAATTTACTTTGGTAAATGATGAACCATCATCCAATTTCACTTGAGCTGTGACATGACATGGAACCGTAGCAGCAGCTGACTTACATTGCACAAATACTTTGCCACCATTATCAAATTTAAAGTCCCAATTCCAGGTAGAAAAATGTGAGACCGTTGCATGAACAGCTAGACCCGTACTGGAAGTGAGTGATGCAATCACTTGGCCTTCACCTTCTTCCACCCATAAGCCTTTTGCTTCATCAAAATGCCACATTGGAATTTTTGACCCTACAACCAAGGGCTGATTATTAATACTGGTTAATGGAAGATCCATTTGAATATCAGCGGTTTTGCCTTTAGCCAACTGCAAATGTTCACCAGCAGCATTTTTAAATATTGCAGTAATCATCCCTGCGCTAATTAAGTTAGTTCTATTGCCTTGTGCATCAATCGCATCACCATTGGCTGGCATGGCATTTAAATCAGCTGACTGAATATCCCACGGGCTAAATTCAACTGTTACCGGCCCGGTAGCAGCTTGACCATTCGGCAGCACAAACGCATTTGCCGGAATGGTGATTTTGGCATGGCTATAATCTGACTCTATAACTTGTGCATCTTCAATATTTGATACAGCAACACTTTGTTTAATACTCAGTAAATTCGCTGTGAAATACGCCAAATCCTTAACGTTAATCAATACAGACTGATTAATAAATCCTGCACGACTTAATCGGACAACAACTGAATCGGTCGATTGTGGAAGATTGACTTTAAATGCAGCCAAACCATCAGCATCTGTTTTAAATGTTTGCCCAGCAATGCTAATTTCTACATCGCTCAAAGCAGTACCCTGCGCAGACTGAATAAAAGCAGAAACAGAAACTGATTTTTCAACAGCCACTTCGCCTTTTACAGGTTCAGGGCTGGAATCACTATTCGAACCACAACCAGTCAATGTCACTCCAAGCATACAAGCAAAAGTCATATACTTTAATTTTGTTGTTAGTCTCATTCTTATTTTTCCATTAATTTTCAAATAATAAAAAAGCCGCCTATTATTATCTTTTTGATTATTAAGTACAATTTTACTATATTATTCACATGATTAACGTTATTTTGAATATACATTATTCCACAACCTTCACTTCGCATTGCTATAATCACCGCACTTAAAATCTATGCACTCTAGTGTGTACCCCGATGCCAAACTCTCAACTTCTTGCCGTAGTCTTCATGGTTCTGTCCATGATTTCCTATCAAATCAGTGCATCGTTTGCAAAACAGCTGTTCATGGTGCTCGATCCTCTCACCGTCACGATTCTAAGGTTGTGTTTTGCCTCCGTCATTGTCTGCATCATGTTTCGTTCGTGGCACATCTTAAAGCGTCTGTCCTTTTTAAAATGGCGTGACTTGTTGTGCTATAGCGCAGCACTAGGACTCATGAATATCCTGTTCTATATGTCCTTGGGAAAGTTACCGCAAGGCATTGCAGTCGGTTTGGAATTTATCGGACCTTTGGGCCTGGCGTTACTTTCTATCCAGCGGCGTAATGATTATCTTTGGGTCGGACTCGCCATTTTAGGCATTGCCCTGATGGTGCCATGGGGACAGGCTCGAAGCGAACAATTTTCGCTGATCGGTGCTGCATGTGCCTTGGCGGCGGGGCTGTGCTGGGCTTTTTATATTTATTTTGGTCAAAAGGTGGTGCAGCAGAATATTGGTATGCATGCCTTAACCATTGCCATCAGTTTGTCTGCTCTCAGCCTGTTACCGATTGGCTTATACAACAATGCTGCTGCATTGGTGGAAACCCAGTACTGGGGCAAAGCCCTAGCAATCGCAATACTGGCCACTGCCATTCCTTATGCGCTTGATCTGCAAGCGTTGAAGCATTTAAGCAAACTGAGTTATGGCACCTTATCCAGCCTTTCTCCTGCTCTGGCTGCACTCACGGGACTGCTTTTGCTTGGAGAAAAAATAGGATGGCTACAGTGGATTGCCCTGCTGTGTGTGATGCTGGCATCGGTTGGCGTGACATTTAGAGCCAGTAAAACACCAAATCCTCAAAGCTCATAATCAGAAAACCTGGTAAAAAAGACGGCTCCACGCCGTCTTTTTGTTTATATCGCTTTAAGTCAGACTGTCTTTATCTGCCTTTTTATACTTTTTATATTCAGCCAAATATTTCTTGGCTAGGCTTATCTTTTGCTGGTCTTCCAGAATTTTACCCGCCTGCTGGAAAAAACCATGCTCTTCCTCTTTTAAATGATGATGCACCTTTTCAGAAAGTTTCTTGGCTATCGACAACCAACCATGATTGCTAAAATCGGTTTCGGTCAATTGCTCAAGTAATTCATCAATTTCATGGTGTTCCGCCAGGGCATGACGGGTAATACTCAGGCCAGAATCGGTCATCATTAAAGGAATATATAAATAACGATCCTCCGCAACTGCATGAGCAAACAGTTCATTTTTAAGCAGTTCAAACAGCTCACGACGTTCTTCACTATTCCCCGAGGTCTGGATTAATTTTTCAGAAAGTTCTCTCTGAATTTCATGGCTTGCACGTAAAGCTTCGAAAATATTCATCTACACCACCCTTTTATTTGCTACAGCCGCTACACACTCAAAAGACTGCTTATCATTATTTTGAAGACATTCTGCTCATGATCTTAAAAGCGAATGACGCACATGTGGGTGACGAGATGAAGCAATTTGTATAAAAAATTTTAATATCGGGAATGATTTACGGAAAAAAGGTCTGATATCCCAAACGAACAATCAAGATACTGACCAAAATTAAAAACAGAATACGGATAAAACCACTGCCGTATTTCAAGGCAGCCCGCACACCGACTATTGAACCGACTACATTGGCAGCAGCCATCATCAGCCCCAAGCCAAACAGGACATGACCCGTAGGGGCGAAAAAGCTCAGTGCAGCAAGGTTGGTGGTTAAATTGGCCACCTTGGACAATGCCGAAGCATGCAAAAAGTCCGCTTGAAGATAACGGATAAAAAAGAAAATAAAGAAACTGCCGGTGCCCGGACCAAAAATGCCGTCATAAAAACCGATCGCGAGGCTGCCTACAGCAGCCAGCAGCAAGATTTTCGGTGTCAGTTCCTGCCGTACATGTACTTGCCCAAACTGCTTTTTCATAAAGGTATAGATGGCAATCACAATCAGCATCACCAGCACAAAAGGACGCAGCACTTCTTTGGGAATCATGCTGACACAGGCCGCCCCGGCAAAGGAGCTAACAAAAGCACAGCTGGCTATAACCGCCAGCAGCTTCCAGCGCAGCTTGACCTGACGCACAAATGAATAGGCCGCCGATGCAGTACCACAAATCGATGACAGTTTGTTGGTGCCAAACACCGTCGCTGGCGACAGTTGCGGCATGGCATTCATAATGGCCGGAATTTGAATCAACCCGCCACCTCCTACTGCTGCATCAATCGCACCGGCAAAAAATGCAAAAAACAGAAGGCTTAAGACAATTTCAATTTCCATACATTTATTTCAACAATTATTCGAGATTTAATACACGTTTCGGAACCAGGCGCTTACGGTCGGTAATTTCAGCCAGACCCAGACATTTTTCACCATCAAACACCAGCACCTGCGCTTCCGCAGCATGTTCAATATTGCTTTCCATGCCACGGCTAAAATATTCTGCACGCCCTTCAGGTGCCTGAACTTTAGGAAAATGATCGACCGGTGCATAGGCAGGCAGCAACAAAGCCTCTCGCTGCTGTTCAGTCAGACTCTCCAGATATTCGATCGTATATTCAGGAATCAGGTCAAAATGACCGGTTTTAATCCGGTGCAAATAAGTCAGATGACCATATGTACCCAAGGCTTGGGCAATATCTTCGCCCAATACACGAATGTAGGTGCCTTTAGAACAGGTCACATCAAGGGTAATACTATTTTCAGTAAAAGAAAGTAATTCGATGGCATAAATATGAATCGGACGGGCTTCCCGTTCAATTTCTATTCCTTTACGCGCCAATTCATACAGCGGACGGCCTTCTTTTTTCAGTGCTGAATACATCGGTGGCACTTGCTGAATATCGCCAACAAATTTTTCCAGAACCTGCTTTATTTTCTCTTCCGTCAATGCAGGCACAGCCTGTTCCAGCAGTACCTCACCTTCAACATCACCGGTGGTGGTGCTGTGCCCCAAGTGAATCGTGGTCTGGTAACGCTTGGTCGAATCGAGTAAATAATGGGAAAATTTGGTGGCCTCCCCCAAACAGATGGGCAGTAAGCCTGAAGCCAGTGGATCCAGCGCGCCGGTATGTCCGGCCTTTTCTGCCCGATAGAGCCAGCGTACTTTTTGCAAGGCTGCATTTGAACTGATACCTAGAGGCTTATTCAGTAAAAATACGCCGCTGATATGACGGCGCTGAATTTTAGGTGAAGTCTTTTTCATAGTGAAAATCAATCAAGTTCAAACGGCTGCTATGTTAGCAACCGCTTGTCATTTTTTACAACTTTTCTACGTTTTATTCAGTTTTTTATGGCAAATTGAGTTCAATTTTAGAACCTTAATAAACAGAAAAAGAAGGTTGCATAGGAAATGCATAAACATCATAAATTATGGATTATTTTGGTGGTAATTTTGGTATGTCTAGGCGTGCTGTTATTTTGGCTCGCCCCGTCCCAGTCGACCGCAGAACGAACTGATACCGTTCAAAACCTTAATGCACCACCTCCTACCTTAACCTCATCAATGTCTGCCCCCACTGACCAAAGCCGGGCTTTCATCAGTCCTAGCCAGCAAGACACCGAAGTGAACTGTCAGTTAAGCCTGGACAATGCCAATCGCTTGATTGTGAATGAACAGACCCGCAACTGTTTTGAATATTTCATTACCCAGTATGGCGAAAAAGATCTCAAGCAAATCAAACATGATTTCAAAGCCTATATCCAGCAAAACTATAAAGAACCCGCTTTAGGACAAATTATTGATTTGTGGAGCCGCTATATCAATTACCGGGAAAAACTGGGCGAGTTGCAGCCCCCAAATATCGATAAGGAAGATCCTAAATATTATCAAAGCATTTTTGCCCATATGAAAAATCTGCGTAAACAGCTTTTCTCTGACTACGAAATTGAAGGCTTATTTGGTACTGAAGATACCTATCATGAATACACGCTCAATCGCATGACCGTTCTGGCAGACAAGAGCTTAACCGAAGCACAAAAAGCACAAAAATTAAAAGATCTTTTCAACCAGTTACCTGAAAACTGGAAAGAAAATCTCGAACAGCTCAATAAACTGGAAGACCTGCGTAAACTCACCGCGGATATTAAAGCGCGTGGCGGTTCAGCTGAAGATATTCATCAGATGCGTATGAATCTGGTCGGTCCTGAGGCGACGCAACGTTTAGAAACCCTAGATAAGCAACGCAATGACTGGAAAGACAAGATCAATCAGTATCTGGCTGAACGGGACAGCATCATGAAAAGCGGCATGAGTTACGAGGCCAAGCAGCAAGCCGTACAAAAATTACGGACTCAGCACTTTAATAAACCCCAAGAACAACTACGAGTAGGGACTTTTGAAACCATCCATGATCAGGGAGGAAAATTACCATATACCGAATAATCTTAATGTCGTCTGATAAGGAGATCAGATGGATCAACTTATGGATGTACTGATATGAATAAAAACAAAAGTATTAAAAGGAAAAGTTGATGAAAACTTTAAAAAGTAAAAAAGCGCTAACGCTTGCTGTAATGATGACCCTCACTTGCGGTCTTACAGCTGAAACACAGGCAGCAAAAGGAATTTTGCAGATTCAAGAAACGGTCAAATCCGACTATGCCAAGACCCGGTATCCCATTGTCATGACCCATGGCTGGTTGGGCTGGTCACGCATCGGCGATGACAGTTTCAATATTGATTACTGGTATCAGATTTTGCCTGATATGGCGCGCAATGGTTCGACTGTTTTTGCCGCACAACTCTCCCCGGCCAATACCACCGAGTTCCGTGGTGAACAGCTGATTGCTCAAGTCGAAGAAGTGCTCGCAATTACGGGAAAGGATAAAGTGAACCTGATTGGTCACAGTCATGGCGGCCCAACCGTACAGTATGTCGCAGCCGTAGAACCGCAATATGTGGCATCAGTCACGGGCGTGGGCGGAACCTATCGCGGTTCTAAAGTCGCCGATGATATTCAGAGCAATAGCATTAGCCGCACTGCCTTCAATATTCTGGGACAATACATCATTGGTCCACTGATGACCTGGGCTCAAGCCAATCCGGACATTCCGGTAAGCTTTGATGCTTCAATGAAGTCTCTGACTGAAGTGGAATCTACAAACTTTAATAAACGTTTCCCAACCTCTGCTTTGGCTTCAGACTGTAACAAGAGCGGTGCCAAAGTAGATAAAGGCATTTATTACTATTCCTGGGGTGGAACTGCACAAACCACCAACCTGCTGGACATTGATAGCATCTTGATGCAACTCGGACCATTATCTTATGGCAACAAAGACAATGATGGTATGGTCGCTCGCTGTAGTTCACATATTGGTCTGGTCATTCGTGATAATTACAATCTCAATCATACTGATCTGGCGAATATGATGTTTGGTTTAAAAGGAATGTTCGCCCCTGATCCAGTTACCCTGTTCAGACAACATGCCAACCGTTTAAAGTTACAAGGTTTATAATAACCAGCACATCCGGGATATTTTCCCTGATGTGCCCCTTGTTTAAAAATATTTTGTTACATCTATATATTTCACTGATCGAGAACTTATCGTTATTTCATTCTGCCTTATTCAATAATTAATATGACAATCTAAATTGTCTAAAAATAAAAGCATCAAGAAAATATAAAAAATGAGGATTTTTTATGAAATATGGATTATGGCTCGCCGGTCTAGTCACCAGCACGCTATTGGGTACGGCTCAGGCATCCAACACCTCACAGGTGACAGCGAAAGCGGTCTCAACTTATGCAAAAACCAAATACCCGATTGTCTTTAGTCACGGTATGGCAGGTTTCATTACCGTAGGTACAGACCAGTTTGGTCTTGATTACTGGTATCAGATTTTGCCCGACTTGGCACGAAACGGTGCCAATGTCTGGGCCACCCGCGTATCGCCATTTAATTCATCTGAAATTCGTGGCGAGCAACTGGTACAACAAGTCGAAGAGATTCTGGCATTAACCGGGGCAGAAAAAGTCAATCTGATTGGTCACTCGCATGGTGGCCCAACAATTCGCTATGTGGGCGGAGCATTGCCAGACAAAGTTGCTTCCATGACAGGTGTAGGTGCGCCACATAAAGGCTCGCCTGTGGCAGACCTGATTTTATCTGCTGAAGGCACAGCGATCGAAGGCCCACTGGTAGGGGTAATCAATTTTGTTTCCAAAGCCATTACCTGGGCACAAGGGCTTGACCCGCAAAGCTTCCCGCATGATTCACTTGCAGGCGGAACAAGCTTAACCCTTGCAGGCTCTGCACAGTTTAATGCCAAGTTCCCTATCGGCATGCCAAGCACAGCTTGTGGCGAAGGCAAGTTACTCGACCAGGGCATTTATAACTATTCCTTTACCGGTGTCGGGACAGTAACCAATTTGCTGGACCCTGATGGTGCCTTAAAAGTAACAAGTTTGCTGATTGATGGCGGCAAAGAAAATGATGGCCTGGTGTCGCGTTGCAGTGCCAAGTTTGGTAAAACCATCCGCGATAACTATAACTGGAACCATTTAGATGAAGTCAATCAGGTTCTTGGTTTGAAATCTTTATTTGCACCAGACCCGGTAGATGTCTACCGCCAGCATGCCAACCGTTTGAAACAGCAAGGCTTGTAACCACTGCAATGTCAGACATAAAAAAATGCGCCAACAGGCGCATTTTTTTTACTCGTATAAAACTTAAAATTAAGCTTTAGTTTTACGAGCTGGCAATTTTTCACGAATACGTGCAGCTTTACCAGACAATTCGCGTAGGTAGTAAAGTTTAGCACGACGAACGTCACCACGACGTTTCACTTCGATACCAGCAACGATTGGTGAGTGAGTTTGGAATACACGCTCAACACCAACACCGCTAGAAATTTTACGTACTGTGAATGCAGAGTTCAAGCCACGGTTTTTCTTAGCAATAACAACGCCTTCGAACGCTTGTAGACGTTCACGGTCGCCTTCTTTTACTTTTACTTGGACAACTACTGTGTCACCTGGTGCAAAAGCTGGGATGTCTTGTTTAAGCTGAGCATTTTCAACAGCTTGTACTAAAGGATGCTTACCGCTCATGGGGTATCTCCAATAATGTGTGGCTCAGAAGGGTCTGAATTCCACTGGATATAGAGGCTAAAGCGCATATACCCGATTATATTTCTTTTTATGCTTGACCGCTTCAATGCATAAAAAGCCTATTAACGAATACAATTAAGTATTCAAATCTCGTAGCCATTTTTTTTGCTGGCTGGTCAGCTCAACTTTTTCCACAAGCTCTGGCCTGCGTTCCAAGGTGCGTTGATAGCGCTGCAAAAACCGCCATTTTTCAATATTGGTATGATGCCCGGATTTAAGTACTTCAGGCACCTCCAAACCTTCAAAATGGTCTGGCTTGGTATATTGTGGGCAATCTAAAAGACCATCCACAAATGAGTCTTGCACGTGAGATTGTTCATCTGACATGGCACCCGGAAGTCTCCGGATAATACTGTCCAATAAAACCATCGCAGGCAGTTCACCACCCGACAAGACGTAATCTCCAATTGACCATTCCTGATCAACATAATGCTGGATCAAACGTTCATCGACCCCTTCATAACGTCCACACAGTACAATCAATCCGTCATATTGAACGAAATCTTGTACCGCAGCTTCGTTTAAGGTTTTACCTTGCGGTGACATATACACCACAGGCACGTTCACCGCTCCTGCTTCTTGCGCAAGCTCTTTGGCATGGTTGATTGCTTTAGCCAGAGGCTCTGCCATCATCACCATACCGGGACCACCACCAAATGGACGTTCATCCACTCTTTTGTAGTTACCCTCAGCATAATCACGTGGATTAATACAAGTGACTTGTACTATTTCACGTTTTGCCGCACGCCCGCTAATACCATAGGCTGTAATCGCTTCAAACATTTCAGGAAAAAGTGTAATGACTGCAAAAAACATCGCAGACTCCCGTATTTCCGAAAAATTGTTAGTAGTCTACGCCCCAATTAACGTAGATACGACCAGCTTCAATATCAACGCGCTGTACCACATCTTTATGCCATGGAATCATACGCTCTTCAGCATCAACGCTGTCTGGTGTTGCGTGAACCACCATCACATCATTGGCACCGGTCTCAAACAGTTCATGGATTTTACCGAGATTGACTTCCTGGTCTTCTTCATTCAGACCCAACACGGTTAAGCCTTTTAAATCTGACCAGTAATACTCGTCCACACCTGCTTTCGGAAGCTGCGCTTTTGAAATCCAGACATTTGCGCCAACCAGTTCATCCGCTGCAGTACGATCACTCACACCTTTTAGCGAAACAACCAGGCCTTTGCCATGCGGTTTCCAACGTTTTACATCTACTGTTTGCCAACCTGCTTTGGTCTCAATGTACCAAGGCAGATAGTCAAAGATGTTGCTCATAGGTTCTGTATTGGAATAGACCCAGAGCCACCCATTTAATCCATAAGCTGAACGTAACTGTCCAATCTGAATACGATCTTCGGGAACATTCTGTGTTGGTGTCATGGGCAAACTACTACCTAATTTATATAAAAATTATGCAGCAGCTGCAGCTTTCTTAGCTTGAGCAGCTAAAGAAGCAACACGTTCAGAAGGTTGAGCACCTTGTGCTACCCAGTGAGCAAAACGGTCAGCATCTAAACGAAGTTTTTCTGCTTTACCTTGAGCTGTAGGGTTGAAAAAACCGATACGTTCGATGAAACGACCGTCACGCGCATTGCGGCTATCAGTTACAATAATTTGATAGAACGGACGTTTTTTAGCACCACCGCGTGCAAGACGAATAACTACCATGATACAACCTTATAGTTTTTACGGATTATCCCTGTACCGACCATCGATACATTTCAAACCCCTTTCATAGAGGGCAATATTTTACGTTATATTTGCGCTGAAAGAAAGATCAAATTTCAGGTTATCCACAGTTTGAATTTATCTTAGCGACCGTCCCAGTTTGAGGTGGCTGAAGGTGTACATGCTGTCGTAGTTTTAGTCCAACACTTCCACCCATGACTATTAAGAATTACACTTCCATTACCTACCTGAACAGTGCCGGATATAGGCTCTGCAGTTAATGTATAGGTTTGACCACTCGAAACAAGCGTAATCCTATAAACGGAATTAGATATTGGATAATCTTTGCTGGTTGTGCCGTTGTCTAGGGTTGCACTCGTATAATTATGATTGATCACGTAATAACTTTGTAAGCGCTGTGCAATATTCATCATTTCACTTTGTACATCAGCACGGTTAGTACGAATTTTATATTGAGTATAAGAAGGGTAAGCAATCGCTGCCAAAACAGCAATTATTGCCACAACAATCATTAACTCGATTAGGGTAAATCCTTTATTTTTATTCATTACCATCCCTCGCTATACCCGCCACAGTCCGTATAACTTGTAACAACGTCTTTCACTTTTGTCATACAGCGCACCCCTGCACTATTCAACAATAAATCATAGTTTCGTGGCTGTTTTGGTTCGCCTGAACTATCTTTAGCCCGCTGTAACGACATCACCCAACTCAGGCCATTCACACTGGCTGAAGCCGCAGTTTCATTACCATCTGAATCTTTGGCAAAAGTCAAAGGTTTATATCCTGTTCCATTATTGGCTAGCGTTAGGGTATATTTCGCTGTAGAAGCAGTGGAACCAATTGGTAACAATAATTGTCCTGTTGCAGCGTCATAATGACTTGCTGTGGTCGGATTTCCATCAGCATCAGCTCCTGTATAACTATACAAATAACTGGCATCAAAACCTTTGTAACTAAAGTTTTTTGCTTTAAACCGCTCCAGCTCAGCAGCAATGCGTAATGCTTCCTGCCGTGCAATTGCCAGGTCCTGTCGTTCCATATATTGTTGATATGAAGGAAATGCAATTGCTGCAAAAATTGCAACAATCACGACCACAATCATCAGCTCAATCAGGGTAAATGCACGTATTTTATTCATGATTCCCCCTATCGACTTTCATACCAACGCAACTGTCTAAGTTTCGCTGTGGTCGTAAACTCTTGACATTCAGGTAAGTTTGGTGTGGTTGTACAATTTAGAGTTGCAGGACGTCTTACAATCAGACCTGTATTATTAGCATTCCTAAACCCCTGCCCTAAACCTGTGCCTAAAATACCCGCTCCCAATTTAACCCTATTTGGAACGCCACTTGTTGTAGTAGCAAAAGAACACTTTCCTGTCGGCAAGCAGAATTGATAGACATAGGAATCTCCTTTTACACCTGCACCACAAGAACCACCAATACCCGTTCCATCACGATGATACACATTGACATACAGCATACCATCCAAGGCATACAGCTCATTCATGCCTTTATAGACACCAGCTGTAGAAGAATAGGTATATTTCCAGCCATTATTCCCTGTGATAGCGACACCCGTGGTGATATTTGTATTTAAAGAAGCAAGTGTTACATTTTGTGTAGTCAATGTCGGCACCGGTGAGGTAGCGTACAAATTCGTTTTTGCCACATCTTTGTCGTATACGACAAAAACTCCATCTGCGGCACTCACCGTTGAACCTGCCTGGTTATTTGTGCCTGAGGCTGCTGCTGTTCCTACCAAGGGTGAACTACGATTACCTGAACTAAAAGCAACTGCTGCTACATAACCATTATCTTCATGAATAGAAACGCTCGGCATTTCATAGAACCGAGGACTTGTACCTCCACTCGCATGTTCATTAAACAACCGCACCACACGCGTAGCAAAATTAGCTTTTTTAGCACTTGCATCCACACCAGTTGCTGCATTATTTAAATCAACACGGAAAGCCTGCCCACCCAAGTCACCAAAATAAAGATTATCGACCAGACCATCATTATCACGGTCAATGGCATTAATCTGACTCACCACACTATATTTCATGTTTATCGTAGATGCGCTGGCATCAGTAAATGCTTCTGCTCCTTTAGCTGCCGTAGCATTAGCACTACTCCACCAAAGTAAACTACCTGTGTCAGCATCAAACATATAAACACCCGCACCACTACCAGTCGTGGTATTTTGATCATAGGCTGCACTTTCATAACCAGTGTCATATCCGCCACCAACAAACATTACCAGCTTCTTAACACCACCAAATTTAACATAAGCAAGTGTTGGCTTAGACCAGCTTTGGCCCATATAACTTAGTGCATTATCCGTATTTGGTGTTGTAGTTCCATTTGCATCTGTGGTTACAGCAGCAGCAGGATTAATATGAAATTTCAAACTTGGATTATCCAAATCACTTAAATTCAGTGCATAGTAACTACGTCCCCCCATACGCAGACCGCCATATACCCACTGCAGACCTTTAAGTGCCAGATCTGTGTTAGTCCCCCCATCACTGGTACGATCAGAACTTTTTACAGTTAATGTTCCATCTGCTTTTGACACATATTGGGTATATGCTGTCCATGGTGCATCTATACCATAAAATAAATTTGATGAACCTTGTGTACTACTGGTCTCAGATAAGAATGCTACTTTCTGGTTTTGCATCATTTCATGGGGTGCAAAAGCAAATTTCTCTATACCTGTATCAGCATCAACTACATGCAGTAGCCCCTGTGTACTACCAAAGAGTAGATAGTCATCTCGATCTGTTGTATCTAATACTCCTGCAGAACTAACAGTTATTTTACCCCGTTGCGTAAGTAGAATTGGGGTGGAGTGCATCACAGCACCGACCTGACGAAGTTCCGGTTTTGCGGTAAGACTATCTAAAGTAATATCTGTTTCAGTTGCACCCACATTATAACCCAGCAAATTGAGCCAATAATTCTTGTCTGGGTCATTCGCAAATAGAGCTGTTGTACCCGTACCGAATAAACTTTCCACATTAACTTTTTTCAGTGAATTAAGTTCACTAGCCATAAATGGGGCAGCAGTGCCGGTAATTTGACGATTAGTGTAAATCGTACGGTTAGCGTTTTTTTCATTCTCAGCATTTGTACTTAAACCTAAAGATAACTTTCCTTTCATACCTCCTGACCAAATTCCATCAGCTGCTGAATTTAATGCACCAGTATCAGTGATTAAGCGTACTGTTTTGCTGGAATTATAAAGTTCACCATTATAGATATGGTATTTATTAAGATTTCCCGCCCATAACTGGGTAGTTTCTTGAGGCTTTGGAATAAATGAAGCGTAATAACCATACGGCTGAATACGCAAGGGATTTAAGGCGTCTTGCGGTAAAGTAGGAGAACCTGTGGCAACTGGGTCGAATTCAGGTTTTACTTCATCAACAAAATTTAAAATACTTTGAGCAACTTCCCCAGGCTCTGAAGCCGAATACCATCCACCACGCCCGTAAACTCCCCATAATGCGGTATTGGCAATATCAGCACGACTCGCTCCACCAGTTGTTTCACCATAAGTATTACTAATACTTAAAAAACGATTTAATATATTGGCTACATCAGTATTGGTAGAAGTTAAAGGTCCACTTTTAGTTTTTTCCGCTCCAGTATACGCATCTAACCCACTATAGAATTTACCAAAACCCACTACGGCTGTTTTAATTTTGGGGCGATTAGTAGCGCCATTTAATAAAGTGTTGGCAAACTTTGCAATGCAACGCCAAACCTTTTCATTGTCCGGACTAGCAGTTTTTGACTTAAATTCATAGGTCGAATTTTCACTATCCACATTCGTATCCCATGAAGAAGGACAACTGAAACCACTCACTGTAGCTGACATTTCTGTTTCGGGATCTGCAACACTAGTTGTGCTAGGACCGCCATCTGTTAAAACATAAACACCATTACCATTGCACGAAGATGTATCTGTTCCGATGGTATTTAGTAAAGACCTCGCCCCAATCGCATATGCCCTGCCTGTTGGCGTATAGTCAGGAGCATTCATAGTTGCAATCTTTTGCAATATGCATGAACGTTGTGTTGTATTAGATGCCGTACCACATTCCGTTTCAAAAGTGGTTCTCGCAGTTCCTGTTAAACTACTAGAAGTAGTGTCCAAACGCCGCGCTGAAACTAAAACTTCTCCAGTTTTAGAGCTAGTTCCTGAAGTTCCTCCAGTAAACCGCGTTAGACCTATAACAATGTCATTTCCTAATTGCGGAACACCATTTAACCCTTGTAATACGGTAAATAAACCATCTTTGAGTTTGGTAATACGATCGTAATATTTTTCAGTTTGTGTTGTGGTTTGTGCTGGCGCCCCATAATAATTAAAACCATTTGCTGATTCCAAAAAAGTATTTGCGCCAGAAGGTGGCGAGGTCAATAATGTACCTGTAGGACAGTCACCTTGCTGTGTATACGGGGAATTACAAGTATAATAGTTGGTTGTATTTATGGTTTCTGTTTTAAAAACATAGGTCTTTGTTCCTCTATTACAACGATTTTGACTATCACTTGTATTAAAATAATAAGTCGTATTTCCTGATACTTCTGAGCATTCATAAGGACCAAGTGAAGCCTCCGTACCAACACAATTTGTAGCCGTAGTCACATTACTTTGGCACTTATATGTTTTTAATGCTGAAATAGTTTGGGCTTTATAATTATAAGTTTTGGGTAAATTTTCAACCGTAGTATTAGCCATACAATAATAACGTGTATAAGATGGTGTTGTGGTTGATGTCTCGGTGTTATTAGTTGGCACTGTTACCAAACTATCTGCCACAGGAGCATCACATGCAAATTTAAAAGTATTTGTAGCTTTCATACTGGCAGAAGTATCCAGTACAAACATAATTCGTGTTTGACCACCTGTAGAACTACTATAGATATCAATGTCACTGGCTTGTGTCGCAACACTTTGACAAACAGCCAAAGTCATAAACATCGACACCGTCGCTGAAAGTCCTTTTTTTTGATTTATTTTTTTCATCTTTAAATTCTCTTTCTTTACGATACTAACTTCGGCTGACCGCCAACGGTATAATCCGAATGCTGCATGTTATAAGGAATACCTAAACCCTCAAAACATGCCCCCACTGCCGAAGCTCGCTGCTTAAAACAGCCCTCTATTTGAGTAGTAGTCGCACCTGCAAAACTTGGCAAGACTGAAATGACAGTCGCCCCGATATTATGCGTGGTTACCGGCACATTACTTTGTCCAAGACTTGTCCCTTTGGGCACACCACCAAATGGTGTAGAGGTTGTTGCATTTTTGGTTAAATACACTTGTGACAGCACTGCAGAACGCCCCATTGCAAATTGATTAGCTTTACAAAAGCCATCAACACCAATCTTGGTCGTTGATCCATCCGCTGTAATCGCGCTAGCTTTAGATAATTTAAAGAAAGAATTTTCCGATGCGCGATAACAAAATACCAATTCATCATTAGCATTTGCTGAAGAGTTGAAATAAGCAAACATGCCATCGAGTGCCAACTGCCTTGCCACTTGATCGGGGTTCTCGATATTAAATAAAGCAGAGTCAGAATTCCCCATCAATAAAGCATTCACCTGACTATTTGTCGCAATTTTCAATCCTAAAATTCCCGATTTCACAGCAATTGTGCCCAGTAATGTCACAAGCACCAAAATAATCAAAACTGTAATAAGCGTTGCACCTTGTTGTTGTTTCATTGCGATGCCCCCAATGTATTCCGAATTGCGACAACTTGATTAACCGCTTGACGTAAATATCGCTTATTAACTGCAGCATCACCTGCTAGCGTGACATTATCCTTACCAGCAACATCAAATGTCGTTTGAGTATTTAAACTTGCATCAGCACCAATCGTCCCTGTCGAACGAGATAAAATTCCTACCTCCATTGAAGTCACTTGCAGATAAGTTTTTGCACAAGTATCTTCAACAATTGGGGTCGCACATGCATCACGAATATCATCCATTTCATCGATGTACTCATTGATGGTCATATAACGAAATTGGCCAGAAGGATTTTTCACACCTAAACGTATTTTAAATGCATCTACACGTTGCATCATTTGTTGTGCATTATTGGAACCATGCACACCTAAACCGGCAATTGCAGTTGGTGCACTCTTAGGATATGAGCCCGCATCACAATATAAGGAGTAAGCTGTTGGTTCACCTGTAATTTGTTGTGGACTAGCAGCCAAATAATAACGCTGCACAATTACCAGATTTGAAGCAGGTGCAACAGCAGTTCCGACTGTTGCTCCCTCACAGTTAATAATGCTTTCAGTTTCAGGGGTATATTGAATAGTTATACGGTCACTTTTACCTGTAGTATTATCAGTATCTCTGTCTTGCAAACTGACCAATTCAGTTTCTAAATTCGTGATCGTCTGTAATGCAAGAGGCAGATTTTCCTTTTTAAAAATAATCCCTGAACCATTCACAAAATTATTTATTTTTTGTGCAGATACAGTATTCAAATTGGTATGACGTAAGTCATGTGCGACCAAAGACAAACCGAAATTAGCATTTTGTTGTAATTCGCTCATTCCTGACTGTAACCCCAAAGAACGCGAACTACTTAAAAATGCAGCCAGACCCGCCGCAACAATAAGCAAGCCTAAAGTTAAAGCAATCATTAATTCAATCAGAGTAAAGCCCGAGGTATAGTGCTTATGAGCCATAGTTATATACCTCCATAATAATACATTTGGCATTTGGGACATAAGCAGTGCCATTGGTACAGTTTGGACTGCCCGTACCATTTGTTGCCGTTGTACCCTCCCAGGCAACATAGATGCATTTGCGAACTAGAGTAGAACCCTGGCAATTTAGGACATTTATACTCATGCCCAAATTAGTTGCTCTTGTTTTCACCTGTCTAAAATCGTAGTTCGCCATTTTTGTAGCATCACAAAAGCTTGTCGCACAGTTATCTGCTTGACTATTGTCAACATAACCGGCCAACCCATCACGATTCACGCGCATTCTTTCTGCCAGATCCCTAGCAATATTAGAAGCTTGTACATTCATTCCAGCCTCTGCACTCGCTCCCATAGCCCTTATTTGCAATGCTACAAAACCCAACACAGCAATGCTTAAAAGCACCAGTGCAACCAGCACCTCTACGAGCCCAACCCCTTTTTGAGTATTTTTCATTTGTAATTATTCCTTATTCTCAGGTTGGGCAACTTGTTGCCATTTTGTTATAAACGACCGTTCCACCTTTTTGCACATAAACGTAAGCTTTCAAAGCTGCATCGCTATTATGTTTAAATACAAAACACTGGCCATTGGTTGTTATTTTGGATTGCCCTAAACGATTGAAAGTAACGCTGGCATCACCACTTTCTTTCGTCACATGATTGGGCACCCATTTTTTATAGAATGTTGAAACACTGTTATCTACAGCCAAAACCCGCTCACCCTGTTTAAAAATTGCTTCAGACCTTGTTTCTGCTAATAAATCTACAAAATCACGTGTATCTCTTATTAGTTGGTTTTTTCGAATCGTCTGAGTAAAAGAAGGAACAGCCATTGTTGAAATAATCGCCAACACAGCTATCGTGATCATAAGTTCAATTAAGGTGAATCCTTTATTTTTATTCATACTTTCCCCAAGGCAACAAAACTTTACCCTAGTAAAAATAATATCGGACCAACTTACAAAACTGACACAAATAAAGATAAAAGGCATAAAAAAACAGATAACTGTCATTTCACAGTTATCTGTTCATTTTTTTAAAAATTTCAGAATGTTAAATCATTCACGCTTTATGCTTGAGTTACAGGAATACGTAACTCTTTCGGCAAACTAAAAGTAATATTCTCTTCACGTCCTGCCAGCTCTTCCGGTGCTTTCGCGCCCCAATCCTGTAAACGCTGAATCACCTGCTTGATTAAAATTTCGGGTGCCGATGCACCGGCAGTTACCCCAATTTTGGTATTTTCATCAAACCAGGCCTGATCAAGCTGATCTGCATTATCCACCAAATAGGCATGTTTCCCCATACGTTCCGCCAGCTCGCGCAGACGGTTTGAGTTTGAAGAATTAGGAGATCCTACGACCAAAACCACATCACATTGAGTGGCCAGGTCACGTACCGCATCTTGACGGTTTTGCGTGGCATAACAGATATCATCCTTACGCGGCCCCTGAATTTCAGGAAATTTTGTACGTAAAGCATCAATCACTTTCGCGGTATCATCAATGGAGAGCGTCGTTTGGGTCACAAATGCCACTTTCTCGGGATGACGGATTTTTAATGCCGCCACATCCTCTTCATCTTCCACCAGATAGATTTCGCCACCATTTTTCTTGTCATATTGCCCCATGGTGCCTTCCACTTCCGGGTGTCCTTCATGTCCAATCAAAATGGCTTCCGTGCCTTCACGCGCATATTTGGTCACTTCTATATGCACTTTGGTAACTAGTGGACAGGTGGCATCAAAGACTTTCAAACCACGACGCTCCGCCTCAATTTGTACCGCTTTTGACACACCATGTGCACTAAAGATCACGATATTGTCATCGGGAACTTCATCCAGTTCATCGACAAAGATAGCACCACGCTGACGTAAATCATCCACCACAAACTTGTTGTGCACCACTTCATGACGCACATAAATAGGCGGATTAAAGCATTCCAGTGCCCGATTGACGATCGCAATTGCTCGGTCGACACCTGCACAAAAACCACGTGGATTGGCCAATACAATTTCCATAAGATCCTCAATGTTCACCCGAAGTTGAGCGGAATAATTTGAAATAAATGCCAACAAAAAGACGCTTGGCTATTTTGTTTGCGGGTCGTCTACTCTAAAATAGAGAAGATATTTTATCATATCAGGAAAAATATCATGTCGGGTCTCTTGTTTGTCGTTTCTGCTGCATCCGGAACAGGCAAAACATCCCTCGTTAAAGCCCTTCTCGACCGTGTGACCAATCTGCACGTTTCTGTCTCTCATACTACTCGTGACCAACGTCCCGGTGAGCTTGACGGTGTACATTATCATTTTTCAAAAAAAGAAGATTTTCTTGCCTTGGTTGAGCAAGGCGGTTTTATTGAATATGCAGAAGTGTTTGGCAATTATTACGGTACGGCTCAAGCCACTGTAAAACAGCAGCTTGCCAAAGGGCATGATGTTTTACTTGAAATTGACTGGCAAGGTGCAGATCAAGTCCGCAAACTTTTTCCCGAATCGAAACAAATTTTTATTTTACCGCCAAGCCAGTTCGATTTGCGCCAGCGCCTATCCAACCGTGGCACAGACTCTGTTGAAGTGATTGAGCGCCGCCTGGGCTGTGCAGTTGAAGATATGCAGCAGTATACAAACTTTGACTATGTCATTATTAATGATGACTTTAATAAAGCACTGCATGATCTGGAATGTGTGATTATTGCCAATCGTTTAGTGATTGCACAGCAGGCAGCCCGTCATCAGGAACTGATTGAAAAATTAATTACTCCTGTTGAACCGTGATTAAAACTTGAGTCTGCAGGCAAAGCATTTTATACTGCCCAGTCTGTTCAAATTTAATATTCAAACGAGAATTCTTATGGCACGCGTAACCGTTGAAGATTGTTTAGACCATGTAGACAACCGCTTTGAGCTTGTACTAGTGGCAAGCAAACGCGCGCGTCAATTGGCACGTCAAGGCATTGAACCAACTGTAGAATGGGATAACGATAAACCGACCGTAGTTGCTTTACGTGAAATTGCGGTAGGTCATGTATCTAAAGATATTTTGAAACAACGTGATCAAGACTATCAAACTTCTAGCCTTGACCTTGCACTTTCTGCAAACAATTTGAATTTAGATGGCTTTTCTTTCCAATAAGAAAAAATATCTTAAAAAAGCCTAGTTTTAACTAGGCTTTTTTTATTGCACAACTTTAATATTGGATGAATAACCGTTATAACATAAAATTAAAGATACGTTATTTAGGATGTATCTTTTTGCTGTTTTTTAAATGAAAAAATTGACAAGTCATGCAATATGCTTTTCATTAAAGCTCTAGCGATTTAAATTGTAGAAACTGAAGTAATAAAGGTGTTATATGCCAGGCCCACAGGTCAGCCAAGCCAAACAACAGCTCAAAATTATTATCGACGCTTACTTAAGTGCAAGTGATGTCGAGCGCGTGCTTGTGGCCTGCGATTATGCCGATATTGCCCATGACGGCATCACCCGTAAAAGTGGTGAACCCTATATCCTGCATCCGATTGCGGTCAGCAGTATTCTTGCGCATATGCGTCTGGATGCCGAAACCCTGATGGCCGCCCTGCTGCATGACGTGATTGAAGATACCGATTTCAACAAAGAAGACATTACGGAAAAATTTGGCCGCACGGTGGCCGAGCTGGTCGATGGCGTGACCAAACTCAGTCATTCTAGCGACAAAGAATATAATAAAGCCGCCTCCTTCCGTAAAATTCTGCAAGCTACCCTGCAAGACCCGCGTGTCATTATTATTAAGCT
The DNA here is from genome assembly GCF_025377055.1 of Acinetobacter sp. T_3_1. Classification (NCBI taxonomy): domain Bacteria; kingdom Pseudomonadati; phylum Pseudomonadota; class Gammaproteobacteria; order Moraxellales; family Moraxellaceae; genus Acinetobacter; species Acinetobacter sp. T_3_1. The sequence continues at coordinate 29,636 of NZ_JACHVD010000006.1, forward strand.
GGCTGACCGTTATCACAACATGACCACTTTAGGTTCGTTGCGCCCAGATAAACGGGCACGTATTGCCCAGGAAACCTTTGATATTTTTGTGCCGATGGCCCGTATCGTCGGCATGAACGAGATGGCCGACAACCTAGAACATCTGTGCTATCAAAATCTTGACCTGGATATGTTTAACAATGTTCAGGATGCCCTACTACAAACCAAACCGAAACGCTGTGAATATCAGAGTATCTGGGAAAAAAACCTGACTGAACTGCTGCAACAGCACCAGATTACTGGCCGTATTAAGAAGAAAAATAACAATATTGAATTGCTGCGCCACTTCGTCAAAAACGATATTGACCTGCAAGAGCTCACCCACAGCCATGCTTTTGAAATTATCCTGCAAAGCATTGCCGACTGTGACCGTCTGGCAGAAATCCTGCGCGAAAATTTCCAGATTCTACATTATGAAGATCATATCCGCCGTCCATTGCCAGGTGGCAACCAGTCTTTAATGATGCGCTTAAAAGGTGAGAAAACCACGCTCTCTTTGACTATTCAGACCGAGCTGATGCGTAAGGCTGCCCGTTTCGGTGTGGTCCTGGGTGAAAATGCACCGCAAGCCTGCCGCTCAGCCATTCAGGCGTCTATGCAGAACCTGAATGTACTGGTGGATGGTGAATGTGCCAAAACCACCTTTAGTGATCTGTTGGATTATCTGCATCAGGAAAAAATCTGGGTGTATACCCCGCATGGCCATTTGCACGAACTTCCACAAGGGGCTACAGCCGTCGATTTTGCTTATTCAGCCAGCCTGTTTTTAGGCAACCATGCTGTCGGAGCAAAAATAAACGGTGAAACCCGCCCCCTTTCCACACCACTGGTCAGTGGGCAAGTGATCGAGATTATTACCGATGTTCTGGCGACACCAAATCCGGACTGGCTCAGCTTCATCAATACCCAAAAAGCGCGTCGTGCCATCCAGAATATTTTGCGTGATCAGGATATTGAAGAACAACAACTGGTCGGCCAGCAAGCCCTGAACCGTGCACTGAAACTGTTTAATCGCTCCATCAAAGATTTAACCGAAGCAGACTGGATTGATATATTGCAATGGCGACATATCGAATCTAAGGAACACTTATTTGAACAGATTGCCGTGGGCGACCTGTTACCGCAATTAGTGGCCAACCACCTGTTTGCACAAGGACAAAGCCTGGATAACCAGTCTTCTACCCGTCTTATTCAAGGCACAGAAGGTGTAGATGTCAAATACGCCCATTGTTGCAATCCTGTGCTTGGTGATCCAATTCAGGGACATCTCTCACGGCGTGGCTTGATTGTGCATCGTGCGCGTTGTCATAACCTGTTGCATGAACAGCATCTGCATCCAGAAAATATTATGCCCTTGCACTGGACATCTGAAGATTTCGATGACATCAGTTTCACTGCCTATTTAAGCATTGATATGCTGATGAATGATGAACAGATTTCTGACCTGATTTATCAGTGCCGGAAAGAAAAAACCGGTGTAGAAATGGTTCATGCCCATGAAGGCAAAACCTATGTGCATATTGTAGTGCATAACCGTAAGCAAATTGCCCAGATTATTCGTGATTTACGTATGCACTTTGGTTTTCCACGCATTACCCGTTTAGCCCAGCCCATTAACATTGCTGAAGCATCCAAAGCCAGTTAGTTCAAACATAAGTCACTCTTATTGAATAATTTAGGCTATGATGCATAGAGATGATATAAGGAGAAATCGATGTCCCGTCAAGTAATCCATACTGAAAATGCACCTGCAGCTATTGGTACATATTCTCAAGCAATTTTAGTTGAAAATACCCTATACCTTTCAGGTCAAATTGGTTTAGATCCTTACAGTATGGAATTGGTTGAAGGCATTGAAGCACAAATTCGCCGTGTATTTGATAACTTGAAAGCCGTTTGTGAAGCAGCCGGTGGCTCATTGGCAGATATCGCCAAACTGAATATCTTCCTGACCGATCTTTCCCACTTCCAGCTGGTCAACCAGATTATGGGTGAATATTTTGCCCAGCCTTACCCTGCACGCGCAGCATTAGGTGTCGCCAGCTTGCCTAAAGGAGCTTTGGTTGAAATGGATGGTATTGTAATTATTAATCAATAATTTACAAAACTCATTAAATACCCACGTCTCAAAAATTCATTTCCAAATGATCAATTCATCTTGAACGAAAATCCGAGCAGCACTCGGATTTCCGCTCAGGTGCTATTTTTTTATTCAAAAACTCAATCATAATAAATGATATTTCAAATGAATTTCATTGACAAACGATAATAATTATCAATAATATCACTTATCCCATTTCACTTTTATGTGGCCAGTTCAAATGTACGTATGCTTATGTCGTGGTATTACCGATCAAGATATTAAAGATGCCGTTGCAAATGGTGCGGAAAGCTATCGTGAAATTCGTGACCTGCTTGATTTAGGTACCTGTTGTGGCCGTTGCGCCCCTGAAGCACGCGCCATCATTAGCGAAGAACTTTCAGAAATTGCAGCCCGCATCTCTGTGGCAGCTTAGAACCCGATTATTTCAATGAGAAACTGGATGATCAAAAGATCATTTTCTCCTCTCCCGCTTATGACTCTAGGCGGGTTTTTTATACACGCCCATGTAGCATAGCGCCTATTATCGTTCTTGATTGCGATTTTCATTTGCTGTTCAATAAACTACTCGCCATTGTTTTGCTTGTTGTTTAAGATATTTGCAATAATCATTTTTTTTGATTGCCTGACCCTTGTGAAGGCAAAAAATTGTTGATGGAGAACTTACAATGAAAGGCAATCGTGACGTCATTAATCAGTTAAATCAGGTGCTTTATCACCAGTTGACTGCCATTAACCAGTATTTCCTGCACTCACGCATGTTTAACGATTGGGGAATTGAGAAGCTGGGTTCGGCAGAATACAAAGAATCGATTCAGCAAATGAAAGATGCAGATAAAATTATTGAACGCATTCTATTTCTTGAAGGTCTGCCTAACTTACAGAATTTAGGCAAGTTATACATCGGTCAGCATACTGTTGAAGTACTGAATTGCGATGTACGTAAAGTCAACGAAAATATTGAAGCCCTGCAAAAAGCGGTCAGCTTGGCCGAGCAGGAAATGGATTATGTCACCCGTGATCTTGTTCAGGAAATTCTAGAAGAAGAAGAGGAATATCTGGATTGGGCCACCACCCAGCTTGATCTGGTCGAGAAAGTCGGTATCGAAAACTACATTCAAAGCCAAATTTAAGTTTAAAAACAGCCAGTCGATTGACTGGCTGTTTGAGTTGGTCGATTCACTTTTTAAAATTTTACTTTTTGGCAGCAGGCTGGGCCAATGACGCATAGTCCCAATCGACTTTACGTAATTTTTTTAACAACCAGAGCTGATGTCTGGCTTCCTGTTCATAGCCATTAAAAGCCAGTATTTTGGCATACTTCAGCAGATCATAGGAGGTCGGATAATTAAGCACCATCTCCCTAATTTCTTCAAGCTGTTGTGCACTCACCTTGCTATAGGGATTCATACGAATCCAGTCTATACGCCGGTTAAATTCTTCCAGCAAGTAAACCTGATCTTGATTGGTAATTTTTTGCGGTACTTTTTCGTAGCGTAGCGTTTGATTGAGTTTAGGAACCATCACCGAATAATCCCGCACGATCAGAATCAGCAGCAAGAAAAATAAACCGTAAACAACCCGCATATAATTGGGTGAAAGGGTCAGGATTTTGGTATCTGCCTGTTGTGACTGAACCAGACCAATAATAAAACCGACCGGGAGCAGGAAATAGGCATAGTACTGCGGGAATTCCAGCATGGCGTGAATCAATACTGCACCCACCATTAAAATTCCGATCACGGATTCAACAGAATTGACACGCTTATTTAGCTGATAACCCCAATAGCCAAAATAAGCCAGAAACGGCAAGCCTATAATTACGCCATTCCACAAAATAAAATCGAGAATAAAATTATGCGCGCTACGAATCCATACCGGTCCCTGGAAATGATCACTGACTAGGGTATATGCGACACTGGTTTGATTCCAGCCATAACCAAACCATGGACGATCCATAATGGCATGCAGCATTTGATTCCAGATGGCTAACCGCGACATATCCCCGGTAGCGCGTCTTGCCACATCTACAGCTTTAATCTGTATATCCAATAATTGGGTTAAATAGCTCCCAATAACAGGCAATACCAGGACTAATCCTATAAATACACCTAACCATGCCGCCAGGGAATACCATTTAATATGGATATAGCCTTTGAATTGCTGATAAGCCAAATAAACCAGAATAAAGACACAAGCCACCCATGAGGTTCTGGATTGGCTTAATGCCATGCTCACCAACATAATAAATGCCGCTGGAACCAGCCATTTGGTCTGGACTTTTTTGGTTTCATATAAATATAAACAAGCCAAAAGTGACATGAGCAAAAAAGTAGCCATATTGTTTGGCTGGGCAAAATTGGCATAGGGACGAACAGCACGTTGCATATTCACCATCCCGGGGATATAGGCATCGAGCGTTAACCATTGGCAAATCGCAATGACACCCGTCGCTGTTCCGGCCATGAGAAACACATAACTGAGTCCGGTAAAAATGTTTGCTCGGTCTACTTTCTCGCTCGACAAGTTATAGCCAAGCACTACGCTCAGCCAGAAACCAAGCACAAATAAGCTACATAGCAAGGCTTTATCAAAGAAAAAAAGCTCACCTGCCCCATACTGAACCAGCGGGATAGCCGCGAGAAATAATAGCGGCAGGCTGATCACTGGCAATTTAATTTTGTCTTTTAAAAAAATGGCAGCCAATGTAAAGAGTGATAAAAAAGCAAACAGTTCCCCCGTGTAGGTGACCCACGGGCGGTAATGGATAGGCAGAAGCCAAGCCAGGGAGATGAAAACACTGGCTAAGAGAAGGAGGAGGAATTTCATGATTAAATCAGTGAAAATAGAATATGGTTATAATAACTTAGATTATCCGATGGAGTACAAGAGAGATTCATTTGGCTGATCTAAAAGAAACTGTAAGCATAATACTTTCTATTTCTTATAAATTTTTATCATGTAGAATATCCTGAATAGGATTAAATTTTTAGATAGATTAAAAAAATTGCGGACGAAAATATCTGAAATTTAGCGCATTACTCGATTCTCTAGGCTTTTCTTTATGGCTCAAAAAAAAACAGTACTGGTTTTAGCATCAACTTATCCACGCTGGGCAAATGATCATGAGCCTGGGTTTGTCCATGAACTCTGTAAAAGACTTGCTCAGCAATTTCATGTAATTGCACTTGTACCCGATGCTGTAAATGCCGATCCGAATGGGCTCCTAGATGGTGTTCAGGTCGTTCGTTATAAATATGCCCCTAAAAAATTACAATCATTGGTCAATAATGGCGGTATCGTTAACAATTTAAAAGCTTTTTGGTGGAAATGGTTGCTTGTTCCTAGTTTTCTGATAGGACAATATTTTGCAGTCAAAAAAATTTTGAGTACACAAAATATTGATATTATTCATGCACATTGGTTAATTCCACAAGGTTGGATTGCAAGCCGATTTTGCAAAAAATTTAATCTCCCTTATCTGGTGACTTCACATGGGGGAGATTTATTTGGTTTACAAAGTAATGTTTTAACGAAGGTAAAAAAGAAAGTTGCAGAGGATGCAACTGCAATGACTGTTGTCAGTCAGGCAATGAAAGAATACTTAGAGCAAATTTCAATACAACCTAAAATACTTAAAGTTATTCCGATGGGGGTTGATTTACAAAATCGCTTCACGCCTAAATCTGATATACAACGCCATAAAAATGAAATACTTTTTGTCGGGCGGCTCGTACCTAAAAAAGGGCTTAATTATTTAATAGATGCTTTATCTATTTTGGTAAGAACCTGTCCAGAATTATCCTTAAAGATTGTGGGTTTTGGACCTGAAGAAGAAAATTTGAGAACACAGGTACAGCAGTTAAAGCTTGAAAACAATGTCAAATTTTTAGGTGCATTATCACAAGACAAGCTTCCTGATCAGTATAGGCAAGCTACCCTTTTTGTGGCTCCTTTTGTACGAGCAGACAATGGTGATCAGGAGGGATTACCGGTTGCATTGATGGAAGCTATTGGCTGCGGATGCCCTGCTGTGGTCGGTCATGTAGCAGGAATTGAAGATTTATTAGGCGAAGACATCAAACACATTGCGGTTAATCCACATAATAAACAGGAATTAATCGCGGCAATTTCCACGGCTTTAGATGAACCAACCCTTGCTGCTGAGCGTGCAGTACGTATTCGAAAAAATGCGTTAGCACTTATAGAGTGGGACAGCGTAGCCAGTGCTTATGCAAAAATTTTGGCAGCGAGCACACAATAATTTTTTGAGATGAAAGCTTAATGTTGCAATTTTAGTGAAGTGATGAGGGGTTCAATATCTTTGATAATGGTTTCCCAATCTTTAATCGCAATTCGTGTGTGCCGTGGCGTGTTCAATTGTTGGGCGAGTTTTAAAGCCAAATCCTCTGCATTACCTGCTTCAAATAATGTTTGAGGCATATCTTTAAATAAATAGTTCATCTCACCAATATTAGCCACTACCACAGGTAAATGGCAAGCCAGCATTTCATAAGCTTTTTGGGGAAAACAATAACGACCAAAAGGGGTATCCAAGATTGAAATAATACCGACATCTAAAGCCTGAAAAAGAGTGGCCACTTGATGATGTGGCAATGCTCCCAAATAATGAACTCTATCACCTACAGGCGGTGGATATTCCTTTTCATAAGGCCCTGCAATAACTAAGTCCACATTTGGTAATTCTGATTTAATCTTTTCCCAAGCTTGATAGATTACCTGAACCCCCTTGTCTCTATATAAACCACCCGCTGTTCCAATATATAGCCTATCTATTGGTAAACCGAGTTGTTTTCGTGCTGTTACTTTATCACTAGCAACAAAAATTTCAGTATCGATGGTACTTGGCATGGACAACACGATGCCTTTGGCACGATATTCTTGAGAAACTAAATCTGCTAATGGCCGACTTGTAGTAGTAATTAAGTGAGCTTTACAGACGGCTTTTCGCAATAAGCTTTTCATCCCAGGTATGCGTGCTTGTCCAAAACCTTCAAAGTTATCATAAAGATCTGCAACAAAAGGGACATTCAATTTTCTAGAACACCAAGCCCCCCACACAATATGGGGAATATCAGAGGCCGCAATAATGATGTCTGGCTGAAACTTATTTAATTGTTGTAAAAGAACAAAAGGATAAGATAATAACCCAGCTTTTTTAAATCCTTTATAACTTTTTGAATGCCAAATCAAAGATTTTAATTCATTTGACTCATCCCAAGTTCCACTTACATGACTTTGATAACTTAAACAAAAGCATTCTACTTCATGACCTAATAAAGATAATTGATTGGGTATCTCATATAAGCGGGCGTATTTATCTAAAATGACATCTTTAGACATATATTGACGCTTACATAAGAATGCTATTTTCAATTTAATTTCCCCAAAATTTTTTCTACAGCATTTAATGCCGCACCCACCACTTGATCCATATTGTAGTAGCGGTATTCAGCTAAACGCCCTACAAAAGTCACGTTTTCTTCTGCATTCGCTAAGGCTTGGTATTTCTTAAACAATTGCTCATTTTCATCTCGAGGAATTGGATAATACGGATCACCTATATCAGTTGGGTATTCTCGAACAATCGAAGTAGATGGATGCTTTTGACCTGTTAAATGCTTAAACTCTGTTATACGAGTAAAGTCAAAGTCATTCGGATAATTTACCGTTCCCACACTTTGATATTGCTCTATATTCTCTAGATATTGGTGTTCAAAGCGTAATGATCTATATGGCAAATGTCCAAATTTATAATCATAAAATGCATCAATTGGACCTGTATAAACTAAATGGTCGAATGTATCATTTTCATTGAGTACTTCTTTATATTCTGTCGAAAGACATACAGTAATATTGGGATGATTCAAAAGGTTTTCAAACATGGCGGTATAACCATGTAAAGGCATTACTTGATAAGTATCTGTAAAATAACGATCATCAGAATTGGTACGTGTTGGAATACGTGCAGCCACACCTGCTTTTAGCTGTGATGGATCAATTCCCCACTGTTTTTTGGTGTAATTTAAGAAAAACTTTTCGTATAAATCTCGACCAACACTATTTAGTACTACATCTTCACTGGTTCTAACTTGCTCTTTCGGCTCTCGAACTTTTTCAAAAAAATCAGCTGCACCTTTTTCATCAAGGTCTAAATTATAAAGTTGGTTGAGGGTATCCCGATTGATGGGGAATGGATATTCTTTTCCATTTACGACACCACGTACACGGTGTTCATAGTAATGCCATTCTGTATATTTGGATAAATAGTTAAATATACGTTTACTATTGGTATGGAAAATATGTGGCCCATATTGATGAATCAAAATACCGTGTTCATCTTTTACATCATAAGCATTGCCAGCAATATGATCACGACGATCTACTACCAATATCTGATGTCCTACTTCTGCAAGTTCACGGGCACATACTGAACCAGCAAAACCCGCCCCTACAATTAAAATATTCATTTTTTATAAATTCCAATAATCATGTCTTTTGCCTGCATGATTTGATAATCCATCATATAAACCAACAAGAAAAGCTTTAATCTGCTTTTTTCGATCACTTTCATAAAGCAATGCTGCAAATAGTCTTAATACTAGAGATGGAATTGTTTGTGTATAAAGTTTAATTCCATAATAAGATTTAGCAATAAAAATTCGATTTCTCGTATCGTAATATCTTTTCCATGGTACTAGCTTTAAGCAATTTATCTTTTTAATAAAAATATTTACTTCATAGCGATCAGATTTGGGATGCTCTATTTGACTTGCGCCACATATAAAAATTTTATAGCCTGCTTTTTGTGCTCTCATACAGTATTCTGTGTCATCAGCAGCGATAAAATAGGACTCATTGGGTAAACCAATTTTCTGATAAATTTCTTTACTTGTTAAGAAACCGAGAAACGGTAAAGATTGAACTTCTGATTTATCAGGTACATCCAGCTTCAAATTAACAACTTTAAATTTTGGAAGAAGTGTGGTTGTCCATGCGGTGGATTCTTTATTGACCGCCAATGAACCAAAGATGGCTTCAGGTACCGCATGCTTTACAAGCTCCTCTAATGCAGTAAAGTGTGGTAAAGCATCATCATCCATCATCCACACATAATCAGCCCCTTGTTCAAAGGCACATGTCATACCAACTGAAAATCCTCCTGCTCCACCAGTATTTTCTGCAAGAGCAATCAAATGAATATTCTTAGTGTTCAAAAAGCCCGATTTTTTTAACACCTGTAAAGTATCATCAGTTGAAGCATTATCAACAATAACAATCTGACTCAAACGATGTGTTTGATCATTTAAAGCAGACAAACACTGAAGTAGTAATTCTTTTCTGTTGTAAGTAACAATCACTGCAAAAACTTTAGATTGAGCGGCAATCATTTAAGATCCTTTAAAAAGCATATATGTTTTATAAATCATCCTATGTAATAAAGGATTTGCAAACATAATTATAGGAAATAACATGTATCTCCAATATGAAGGTATTTTTATTGATAAAATTAAAAAATTCAAAAATGAAAAATTCTTTTTTTCTATACAGTTTTGAATAAATTCAACTGCTAAAAGTCGCTGTTTTGCAACTTTAACTATTTGCTGATTCGCTTTGATAAACTGAACATCATTAAAAATTTGCTTAGCAACAAAATATTTATTTTTAATACGATGTAGTAAACGTGCTCTATGCCTATCAAAACTCTCATTTTTTAACTTTCGTGGCAACCACACAGACACATTTTCTCTGTAATAAATCAAGGGTTCATGTATATAACTTACACCATGTATTAGACTTGCACGAATAGTTAAAGGAATATCCTCAACATTTACATCTGGTAATAAGCTACCAAACTGATTGTTCAAATCTCTAGAATAAGCCGCACTAGCGCCCATCAATAAATACTTTTTATTACTATCTCGATAAGAAATGAGATTATATGCTGTTGGATTTATCGTAGAAATAGCAACGTCCAAAGCCCCACAATCTTTTCCATGTTGATCAATTCGTCTAGCACCACTGTAAATAGCACTCACATTTTTATCTAGTGCCAGCCATCTGTCTACAATTTTACTCACTCTCTCAGGAAAAGATATATCATCTCCTGCTGCAAAGATAATGAATTCCCCCAGTGCCATTTTAAATGCTTTATTAACATGACCACCAATGCCTAAATTTTCTGTATTTTTATTAATTATCACTCTATGATTTCCATCATATTTCTTAACAATCTTTTGGATAATATCGAATGTTGAATCAGTAGAGCAATCATCAGATATGATAATTTCTAAGTTTCCATAGTCCTGAGCTAAAACAGAATATACAGCTTTTTCAATATAATTCTCTTGATTATAACAAAATAAAAATAAAGTTATTAAAGGAGGCTTATCCATACAAATATCTAATCTCATTTATCAAAAATACTAAACTTCAGATATTTCAAGAATCTTATTAACTAGAAGTTCTTTATTCAAATAATATTCACCATGCAAAGCATCTTTTTCACTTTTTGACTCTGACGTTACAAAATGCATTTGCACTTCAAATATAGAGGATAATGTAGAATATGCAGAAAAATTTTTAAATTTTTCAGGTAACCAACTTACAACTTTTGTATTTTTTTTGCAAAAAATAATATTAGTTAAAAATGCACCTGAAGGTGCAACTATTAATTCCGCATTCGAGAATAATTTCATTTGTTCAGAAAAACTATAATCTTCTATAAAAATACTTTTTATATCTAAATTTATCAATATTTTAGATACCTCTTCCTCATTATAGTTTCTCCTATTATATGAACTAATCCCATTACCGCGTTTAATAAAAAATTTTTTAGGAAACTTATCTTCATTATCAAAACCGACTTCAATATAATTTTTAAAAAAAACATTACTTATCAATTTAGTTTTAGAGTCAGACAACCTAATATAATTAACATCATATTCACCTTTTACATTAAAAACAACATGATTAAAACTGGACATATAGTAAAGCTCTTGACATCTTAAAGCGGTATTCTTTCCTACATATTTAACTGGAATATTTATATTAAAATAATTTAAAAATAATTTAAAAGAATCTGCATATGATTTTATTTTTACAACATTCTCGTGAACCAAAATCAAATCAATACTATTCAACTGATTAAAAAAAATTAATTTCGGAAGTATTTCAATAATCCAATGAAAATAATTAAAAGAACCATTCCCCCCTAAAAAAAGCACACGACAATTCAAAATTTCAACTTTTTTATTTTTCCTAATAAAGTAAAAATTTTTCAAATTCGAAATGATATGACCATTATTATAATCACATAATTCTTGATCAACCCCTAAAAATCTTTCGATATAAATGTTTTTTTTATTATAAAAACTTGAAGATTCAATTTCAGCAATAACATTCTGAAGTTGATAACAATATATTTCTGGAATCTCAATCTTTTTCGTCTTTTTAGTATTATTAAAGTTAGGAATTTCAATCTTCCCTTCTTCTGCTCCTTCAAGTCTAATTTTTCTTTTAATACCAACGTCAAGCCACACTTTTTTCCTAAAAACCAATCTATTCATAATCATGAAGCATACTAACTTCACAATCGGGTAGGAAAGTAGCTTGTTTAAGAAAGAAAAATTCAACATATAAAATTCAAAATTACCTAATTAAATTCATTTAAAATTTGAATAATAAAGTTTACTTGATCATCTCTCAGTGCTGGATCTATCGGTAAACTTATCACTTCAGCATGTATTCTTTCAGATATTGGATAACTCAAATTTTTCCACTCTTTATATGCTTGCTGCTTATGTGGTGGAATTGGATAATGAATCAGAGTTTGAATACCATAATCTAATAAATATTTTTGTAATACATCACGATTCTTGCTTCGGATAACGAATAAGTGCCAAACATGTGGCAGATACTTATTTGCATTACCGTGAATAACTGGTAATTCAATTAAAGGGTTCTTTATACCCGCCAAATAAAGTTCAGCAATTTCACGACGGCGCTCTATTTCTTGATCCAGATACTTTAACTTTACATTCAACATTGCAGCTTGAATTTCATCTAAACGACTATTTACACCTTTATAGTGATTTTCATACTTGCGGAAACTGCCATAATTTCCTAATGCACGAATAGTTTGTGCTAATTCTTCATCATTAGTCGTAACAATACCTGCGTCACCTAATGCACCTAAGTTTTTTCCAGGGTAGAAACTAAATCCTGCTGCATGCCCCCAATTACCTGCCTTTTTCCCTTGTAATTGTGCACCATGGCTTTGGGCTGAGTCTTCTAACACTAATAGATTATGCTGTTTTGCAATTTGCATAATTTTTGGCATATCCGCTAATTGTCCATATAAATGAACAGCTAAAACCACACGCGTTTTATCTGTAATAGCCTGTTGAATTTTTAATGGATCAATATTATAAGAGCTAAGCTTAGGCTCAACCAATACAGGAATTAAATTGTTTTTAGTAATTGCTAGAATACTTGCAATATAAGTATTTGATGGAACGATAACTTCATCCTCATCTTGTAATTTACCTAGCTCTTTCCATGCACGTAATGTGAGACTAAGAGCGTCAAGACCATTTGCTACTCCTACTGCATACTTTGTACCACAATATTGAGCAAAGTTATTTTCAAATGTTACTAACTCTTTACCACCAATATACCAACCTGAATCAATAACTCGAGTACACACATCAATTAATTCTTGACGGTATTGTTGATTAAGCTTTTTCAAATCAAGAAAAGTGATCGTCATCTGATTACTCATTCGATATATATAATTCTGCAGTGCCAGCTATGCACTTTTTATCATCAACCAGAGCACCGATCTCAAATTTAACTCGTCTCTTTTCATAGTTGACATTAATTATTTCAACGACATAATCTACAGATTGATTCAAATATATAGGTTTAAAAAACGTATACTGCGTCTTCACATAAATACAGTCGGGACTGGGTAGAATATTAGCAAAAATAGTAGAAAACATACTACATGCTAAAGCACCATTAACAATTCTATCCCCAAACATGGTCTTTGAAGCATATTCAGCATCCATATGAATAGGATTAACATCTCCTGATATTAAGGAGAATTTTTCTACGTCATCCAAACTAAATGCTCTTTTTAGCTCAGCTTTATCACCTATTCGGATGCTATTTATATCTAAAATTTGCATAAACTAACCTAAAATATATTGATAATCATTCAATATTTCTTCATATTTATCAATAGGGTATATATAAAAATTATCTAAATCATTACAATCTATCAGTTGAGCACCTAAACGAATATGAAAATTATGTACACTAATATTTTCTTTTCTTACATCAAAATGTGACTGTTCAAACCCAAGCTGTTCAAATCCAAATTTATATACTAAAAGCGCACTTTCAATGGCTGCATAACGTGTTTTATTTACATTAAGAATCCAACTTCCCCAACAAAACGATTTTTTAGGATTCATTGTAAAGTCATATAATCTGACTGTTCCAATAGATTGATCATTATCGCTTCTACAAATTATGAAATAATATTCTTTCCCTATCTTCTCACGTTTTTTATAATCTTTGATCCATATTTCCTGCTCTTCAATAATAGCAGGAGACTTTGAAATATACTGATTTAAAGTAGGATTATTCCTTAGATTACAAATAAATTCCGCATCATTTTCAGTTACAAAGCGCAAATAAATAGTTTTTCCTCTTAGTTGCTTATCTACCATTATTTATACTCCTTAAAAAATCTTTATAATCAAGTATATAGTCACTTTCATCATAATGATCACTTGCCAAAACAAGTAACACACAATCATCTGAAAAGTCGTGTATTTCTCGCCACATTAAAGAATTAATCACTAAACCTTGTGTTGGCGATGTCAGTATAATTTCATCTTTTAGATGCCCATTGTCTAAAATAAAGCGGCAGCTACCCTTTAGACATATAGCAACTTGTTTTAAATTGATATGTGCATGAAAGCCACGTGATTGATTCGTAGTATTGAAAATATAATACAAACGCTTAATTTCAAAGGGAATCGATTGATTTGACTCAATTGCAACCAATCCTCCTCTTTGATCTCCAAAATTCGGCAAATCGATTAATTGAATTAAACTCATAGTAGATCTGTCACCAATGAAATCAGATATTGCCCATAGTCATTTTTATTCATACTTTGCCCAATACTTAAAACCTGTTCTTGAGTCATCCAGCCATTATTTAGTGCAATTTCCTCTAAACATGCAACCTTATAACCCTGACGTTTCTCAAGCGTTTCAACAAATTGAGCCGCTTCCAACAAACTAGAGTGCGTTCCCGTATCCAACCAGGCAAAACCACGCCCTAATAACTCTACATTTAGATCACCACGCTCTAAATACATTTGATTTACAGTTGTAATTTCAACTTCACCACGCTCAGAAGGTTTCACTTTTTTCGCAATTTCAACTACATCATTATCATAAAAATACAAACCTGTTACAGCAAAATTGGATTTAGGTTGCTTTGGTTTCTCTTCTAAAGAAATTGCACGTTTATTTTCATCAAACTCCACCACGCCAAAGCGTTCTGGATCTTTGACTTGATAACCAAAAACGGTTGCTCCAGTTTTACGGCTCACAGCTTTCCGTACCATTGGAGTAAAACCTTGACCATAAAAAATATTGTCTCCAAGTACTAAACAAACATTGCTTTTACCAATAAACTCTTCGCCAATAATAAAAGCTTGAGCTAAACCATCAGGGCTGGCTTGAACTGCATAGCTCAATTGAATACCAAACTGCGCACCATCACCTAACAAACGCTTAAATCCACCAATATCTTCAGGCGTACTAATAATTAATATTTCACGTATTCCTGCGAGCATTAATACTGAAATTGGGTAGTAAACCATAGGTTTATCATAAATAGGTAATAGCTGTTTAGACACACCCTTCGTTATAGGATATAAACGAGTCCCCGACCCACCCGCTAAAACAATACCTTTTGTTGTATTAGACATTCTTATTTATTCCTAATCTTTCCCGTTGGTAACGACCATCTTGCACTCGTTGACACCAATCTAAATGATTTAAATACCACTCTATTGTTTTTTGAATGCCTGTTTCAAAAGTTTCAACTGGTGACCATCCCAACTCATTTTTTATTTTCGTTGCATCAATAGCGTAACGTAAATCATGCCCAGGACGATCTTTTACAAAAGTAATAAGTTTTTTATAGGATTGTCCGTTAGATTGTGGCCTTAACAAATCTAAAATTTTGCAGATAGTATCTACAACTTCAATATTTTTCTTTTCATTATTGCCACCAATATTATAGGTTTCACCCACTTTCCCCTCGGTTGCCACCTTGTATAAAGCACGTGCATGGTCTTCCACAAATAACCAATCTCGAACTTGCTCACCATTACCATATACAGGTAAGGGCTTTGCCTCTAATGCATTCAAAATCATTAATGGAATTAATTTTTCAGGGAAGTGATATGGACCATAGTTATTAGAACAATTGGTAATAATAGTAGGTAGTCCATATGTTCGATGCCAAGCGCGTATTAAATGGTCCGAACTTGCTTTAGATGCAGAATATGGAGAACTTGGAGCATAAGGAGTCATTTCTGTAAAAAGATGATTCGTATCCTCTAAATCTCCATATACTTCATCAGTTGAAATATGATGAAAACGAAACCTTTCCTGAAGTTCACTATTAAGCTCTTTCCAATAAAGTCGTGTAGCTTCTAACAATGTATAAGTACCGACTATATTGGTCTGAATAAACTCTGCTGGACCATCAATTGAACGATCTACATGGGATTCTGCTGCCAAATGCATAATTACATCAGGTTTAAATTCTTTAATTGCTTGCAAAATTTCTGCTGAATTACAGATATCAATTCTTCTAAACTGGTATCTTGGATGTTGTTCTATTTCTTTTAATGACTCCAAATTACCCGCATAAGTTAATTTATCAATATTTAATACATAATGATCAGTTTGTTTTAGAATGAACCGTATTAAAGCTGAGCCAATAAAACCTGCTCCTCCAGTAATTAAAAACCTCATTTAAAGCTCCGTAAACAATAAAGATTAATACTTTGAAAGATCAAGTAAATAGTCACATTTTTCAACAGCACTTTCTCTATGAGCTATGATTACTAAAGTAATTTGACCATTAAGATTCTGAATTGCCTCATTCACTGCCTGTTCAGTTTCTATATCTAAAGCACTTGTTGCTTCATCCATAAATAAAACTTGTGGTTGCTTATATAAAGCCCGAGCAATCCCTATACGTTGACGCTGACCACCAGAAAGCATAACTCCATGCTCACCTACAAAAGTATTATAACCATCCTTTAAATTATTCACGATAAACTCATGAATTTGGGCTGCTTTTGCTGCTTTTATAACAGCATTCATATCAATATTATCTTTTGGAACACCAAATGCAATATTTTGAGCGACTGTATCATCTGCTAAGTAAATAAATTGTGGAATATAGCCAACCAAATTTTGCCACGAATGCACATTGGTTTTATTAATAAGAACACCATCTACCAATAACTCACCCTGCCGTGGCTCTAAAAGCCCAAGTAATATATCCATCAGTGTGCTTTTACCCGAGCCACTTTTTCCAACAATTCCAACACTACTTTTACATGGAATAACAAGACTAAAATGCTCTAATATGTTTTTATCTGGGTCACCTGGATAGGCATAGCTTACATCTCGTAGCTCAATTTGATGCTTAAAGCTTAATTGTGGATGAGCCTGCTTTGGATCTAATTGAGTAGGTAAATACAAATCATCTAATATTTTATTGGCTGAATCTAAAGAAAAACGCATACTTGATATTGCACGATAAATATTTTGTGCTGCGGGCAACATCCTATATGCAGCAAAACCAAATAAGCCTAATGATGGCAATATTGTAGAAATATTTTGCTTATTTAGTACTAGGCCTATTGCTAAGCCTATAATTGCACAATACCCCATTGCTTCAACCAACAATAAGGGAATATTTCCCACGGTTTGATTGGCTGCCAAATGTCTTGCAAAAATTCGAGATTGCTCCTGGAAATGTATTAAATACCCTTGATCTGCATGATTAATTTTAACATCCTTGATACCACCCAAGACTTCATTACAAGCTTTATAGCGTTCACTATTAGCATAATGAAATTCCTGACCAATTTGACTTAAAAATTTTCTCACACCAAAGTAAATTAAAACATATACCATTAAAAACAAAAAAAATGCAGTAACTGCTATATATGGGTTATGCATGAATATCAACATAATCATGGCACAAATAACTAATCCATAAGATATTATAGTCATTATAGGTTGAATAATATTATCAACAAGTTGATCTATTTGAGAAAGAATATTTTTTGTTAATTCTGAGCTGTTTTTTTGAATAAAAAACTCATAATCTTGTTTTAAATAAATAGAAAGTAATCTTGTTGATAAATAATGCCGCTGTAAACTGGCAAAACGACTTATTCCATAAAAGTGAATAACCTTAAAAACAGCAGAAAAACTAATCAGAGCCATAGAACATACACCCAACTTGATTATAAAGTTAGTGTATGAAGATGAATTTAGAATTTGATAAAAATAATGAATCCTCGGGTCATTATCCACAATACTTGGACTAGATAGAACAGCTAAAAAAGGCATAATTGAAATTACACCTAATGTTTCTAAAAAAGCCATTAATATTGTTAACATAAGAACAATAATAAATTTTCTTTTTTCTAAATGAGTTAAAGCTTTCCATAAACGAGAAACTATATGTAACATATAATTTCATTCACTATCTTTATACATCAAAGCTGTAATTTGCTCTGAAATTAAACCCATTAAAAAAATCATAATACTTCCTGTATAAAGTAGTGCACTCATATTGGTAAAACGACCTGCATCCCATAACGTATAGCCATACCACCCTGTCGCTATCAAAAAAAGTATTACTGCAATTGGTATAAACATTTTTAATGGAGAAAATAAAGTCGCAATTTTAAAAATGATAATAAAAAAACGCATTCCATCTTTAATAGGCTTAATATGGCTTTTACCAATACGCCTGGCGGCATGAATTGGCGTATACGTAACAGAATAACCAGCTCTGAAAAATGCCATCGTACTAGTAGTAGGATATGAAAACCCATTTGGCAGAAGATATAAAAATTCTCTAAATTTTTCTGCACGAACAGCACGAAAACCGGAAGTTAAGTCTTCTACTTTATGTTCTGTCATATAACTTGCTAAATTATTATATAAACCATTAGCAATGCCACGACCAATACTTGCCTGTGAACCTTTCTGTCTAGCACCAACTACGAGATCATAACCTTCATTAATTTTTTCTAAAAGCCGAGGTATATCATTTGGGTCATGCTGCCCATCAGCATCCATAAAGACAATAATGTCACCTGTTGCAGTACGAGCACCCGTTTTAATAGCAGCACCATTACCCTTAGAATAAGGATGAGTGACTACTTTAGCCCCTACATTTTCTGCCAATTCAGCTGTTGCATCATTAGAACCATCATTAACCACTATGATCTCATCGATTAATTTCAAATCTACAATTTCCTTAATTGTAGATTCTATAGCCCCAGACTCATTCTTTGCAGGTAACACTACACTAATTTTCAATGTCGTTCCTTATATGCAGTTTTTGCTGTATTAAGTTCATGATATTCGAAAGCAATTTCTTTATACCATACATTAGCCCTATCCAAGGCTTTAGCTTGTTCAAGCTGCTCTAAAGCTAGATTAAATTTATTTTGCAAGCGAAAAATTTGAGCAAAGACAAGACGCCCATTGACATCATTTTTCAATTTTAATGCTTCACTCATAAACTCTTCACCTTTTGTATAATCAGCGATCACCGAAACAAAATAATTTGCAAGAAGTTTATAAAGTTCAGACCGTACATCATTATTTACATTCGGATTATCAATACCTGCAGCTATTATCATTACAGCTTGATCATGTGGAACCTTACAAAAGCCCTTGATTTGACAATCAGAAAATGCACTCAAAAAACCAATATTATTATTTGCAAAGGAATGATGAGCTAGACGTTCTTTTAATTCTTCAACCGTCTTAGACGATATTGTCCATTTCATCTCTGAGGCTAAATGAAGTTCACCAAACCATGCCCCGTTAGAAGGCAAATAGCTTTCTTTAGATTGTTGTAAATAATAATAAGCCTGTTGAGCATACTTTTTCCGCTCAGATGGCACATCGGTCATTAATTTCATATAAATACGCGCCATTTGATAATTAGCACGATCAGATTTCTGATGCATAGTAACCTCATATGCAGCATGATCGACCAAATTTGACCAAATTATTGCACGTTGCCACGTAATCAAGGCTAAATTGATTATATAAACTACCCCAATTAATATAATGAAAGCCTCAATTTTTTTATTTTTTATTTTAATAATGCTATAAGTGATTAAAATAATAAAACCAATAGTTCCAAAATAATTGCGATGTTCATGAACCAACTCAAGACTAATAAAAGTCGATTCCATCAATTGGCTAATTAAATACCACCCCCATGCAAACAGCACTAGAGGATATTTTTTAACACAAAGTAAACTGAGAACCGAGATCGTCAACAACCCTACTATAGAAGAAAGTGTAGTTATCGGCTGAGTAAGGGATTTAGAAATTTCAAAATCATCATGATATAAGCTTAAATCAGACAATAAGGGGAAAAAAATCATTTTTAAATAAAAAAATACAACTCTCGATTCTGTCAATAATCGTTCAATCGTATTAAAATCTCTGTTTCCAGCTGGCAGACTAGATATATAAGGTAATGCAATATAAACTATCCCTAATAGACATATAACGAGCCCAATCCATAATAGGGTTATTAATTTAAATCGAACAATGAAAATATCTTTTTGATATAAATCTTTTCCTTGAAAAATTAGTAATTCTATCCAATAGAGTAAACCGAGGAATAAAAAGCCAGACTCTTTGCTTAAAATCGAAGCCAGAAATGAAACAAATAAACCTAAAAATACTCCTATTCTATTAAATCCATTTTTACACTGATGACTTCGCCAATAACAATAGATAAGGAGGAATAAAAAGCCAAATAATGCTGATAAACTAGTCATACGTTGCACAACATACAAAGTACTAGTCAAATTAAGTGGATGTACCAGCCAGATTGCACTTACAGTTAAGGCTAAGTATGGAATTACAGTATTTCTTATTTTTTGGTTAATATTTAGTCTTTTAAATATAAGCAAGCTCAAAAAATATACTAAAATACCATTTACTAGATGAATAATTAAATTAGTAAATTTAAAATAAAAAGGTTCAAAGCCAGTAAAATAATAATTAATTGCAAAAGACAGCATACTTACAGGGCGACCTAATGGTCCTGCTCCCCCAGACCAAAAAGCAGATTTTAGACTATTCCAATCCAGAGTGGTTATTTCTAATTTCTTATTTTCTAAAATATTCGCTGAATCATCAAAAACATAATCACCCATTAAACCAGGGTAATAAATAAAAAAAGTTATTACTAGAATTAAAATTAAAAATATATAGATATTATATTTTTTAAAAAATAGTTTCATATAAATTTTTTATAAAAAAGAGGAAGCACCTATAGAGATGCCTCCTCTCAATTATGCATTAACGGCAGTTGGATGGTAAATACTTAGTATCTACTGGTGTAGTTACACCAGTAGTTTGACATTTCCAAGTTACACCACCTGGAGTATTAGTACCTTGTAATGCAACACCCGTTCCGTTTGCAACTTTATCATTGAAACGAACAAGAATATTACTACCACTTACTGTTACAGAAGTTACTGCATTACCAGCAATACTGTTTGCAGAAGCTAAACCAGCTGAAGCATTAGTACCAGGCCAACGACCATTAGAAGAATAGAATTCTGTTACGGCAGCTTTTGCTCCAGAAGCCAAACTCAAACCTTCAGAAACATGTGAACGTTTCGTATAGTTTTGATAAGCAGGAATCGCAATTGCAGCCAAAATACCGATAATCGCTACAACGATCATTAATTCAATAAGAGTAAAACCCTTTTGCATAGATTTCATAACATTCTCCACAAATGTTTTTGTTTATTTATAAGCTTTGTAAGCTAATTTATAGTTAGCACTAACTGTGCCAAAACTGATTATAATAAAATTGACAGAAAAAACAGCACTTTAAAAAAATAAAATTGTTACAACGTAGTTTTAATGTTTTTTTTAGTAAAAAAGTGACACTTTGTGTCACTAATCCACCTGTTTTCTAGCCCAAAATAATGGGATTATTCCCTAATTCATTATTTTGCTCTTGCATGGATTGAGCATAAAATTGACTAAGCACTTCACCGATGTTCATCACCCCTGTTATGACAGCCAACTTAAACTGTTCCTGAGCCAACTGAGCAATCATATTTTTACAGATTTCATCCCAGATTATTTGCTGAGTGGCGGTTTTTAGCCCCCGATCAATTACAATTTCAACTTTTCTTTCACATAAATTGATGTAAAGCAGTACACCACTATTATATTCCGTATCCCACACTCCAAGTTCTGCAAACAACTGACGCGCACGCATGCGGGTATTTTGAAAATAAGCCTGATTTACAGGAAGATGACCTTCTATCACGACCTGGATTTCTCCGACATGATCATGCTCGGCCTCGGCGACCGCCTGGGCAATCGCTACCTGGTCCTGTTTGGAAAAATAGCGTTTGGTTGCAGGCATATATAAAAAATGCTTTAACCAACGTTTAAAACTGGGTTGATTTACTTCTTCTGTTTTAGGTTGGGTGACAATCTCTGTCGTATCTGTTGTTGTTACCATGATCCTGATGCTCCTCCTCCACCAAAGCCGCCACCGCCGCCACTAAATCCACCGCCACCGAAACCGCCTCCTCCTCTGCCCCCTCCACGACCGGCAGATGAAAGTACAAGCTGAAAAATGGTTTGTGCAATTGCAGTGATGAGTAAAAAAAAGATGCCTACTCCAATCAACAAACTGGTAACTAAGCCAGCCCCATTGACCAGTCCAGCCACCGTACCCGCAACAGCTGCTGTAGAAGCACTGAGAGGCTTACCCACAATAAATGAACCAACAATCCCCGCAATTAAAATAAATAAGGCGGTACTCAAGGTTTTCTGTTTTGCCTGCTGTTCATGCAAGGCTTTTTCTTGCCGTTCTTTCAACTCCTGGGCTGCATTTGCTGCAACCTCAGGGTCCATATTTAAAATACGTTCAATCTCCGCAAGTCCAGCATCAATGCCTTGGGCATATTGGGCCTGTTTAAAATAAGGGGTGATTTGATTACGAATAATTCGGCTTACCACAATATCAGGCAGCACGCCTTCCAGACCATAGCCGGTTAAAATCTGGATGCGCCGGTCATTCACCGCAATCGCCATGAGTAGACCATTATCCTGTTTTGCAGAGCCAAGTTGCCATTTTTCGGCCACCCGCATGGCAAAATCAAAAATATCTTCCTGACCGGTGGTCGGAACAATCACCACACCAATTTGCGCCTTGCCTTGTTCATGCAGCTTGAGAATCCGTTGGCTGATCTCCTGCTTTTCACCCGCACTAAGTAAATTGGCCTGATCCACAACCGGCTCATTTAAAGTCGGCAGTCCACGGATAGACTCGCCTTCTGCCATATCATTGGCAATGTGCGGCTGTTTTACTTCTGGCTGTGCTGACGGCTGTTGCTGGGTTTGTTGTTGCTCCTGAATGATCTTCCCTGCAATGACGGCATCTTCATTATCCGTGGCTGCTGCATCTGCACTTAAAGCGAATGAACTGGACAATATTGCACACCACAAAACCAGCAGTTGCAAAACAATCGCAAGAGAGCTTTTCTTTTCTGGAGCAGACATAAGCGCATCCTTTTCTATATAGCCACCCGATTAATCAAATGTTACCTTCGGCGCTGTTTGTGCACCCTGTTCAGCACTGAAATTCGGTTTTGGATTCATGCCAATCACTTTAGCCGTCATAACTTGCGGGAACTGGCGTGAATAGGCATTAAAGTCTTGAACCGAGGCAATATAACGGTTACGTGCCACTGCAATGCGGTTTTCAGTCCCTTCCAACTGTACTTGTAAATCACGGAACTGCTCATTCGCCTTTAAGTCCGGATAATTTTCAGATACCGCAATTAAACGCGACAATGCACTGGTCATCTGTGCCTGTGCTTCCTGATATTTCTGGAATAAAGCCGGATCTTCCAGCACTTGTTTATCCACTTTTAGTCCTGCAACATTGGCACGTGCCTGAGTGACTTCTGTTAAAACCTGTTCTTCATGCTTGGCATAACCTTTTACCACATTCACCAGATTGGGTACCAAATCTGCACGGCGTTGATACTGATTCTGCACTTCAGCCCAGGAAGCCGTTACAGCTTCATCCTTCACCTGTAAAGTATTATAGCCACAGCCGGTTAAGCTTAGCGTGCTTGCCAGCACCACTGTCGCTGCGGTTTTTTTGATAAAATTCATTGTGCTATTCCTCTATTATTTATTTGTATTTGTTTAAATATTTTTATTGTAAACATATTTGGCTGTAGTTTTGTTTAATTTATTTATTCAAGATAAATTTCAATTTTTCTTGAATAAAATAAAAAAAGCCCGATCATGCGTCGGGCTGAATCAAGCATCATTTCAATCAGCTATAAGCACCTGTTGATAGCTCTTTTTGAAATTCTGGATGGAGATATTCAGTCGCCAATCGCTGCTTCCACATATTGACGATCTCGCTATAGTCAATTTCAGAAGGATGAAAATCGGCTTTAAAATAGGATAGATATTCAGGCAATAACTGGACAAACATTTTCCCAATTAAATAAATTCCCAAAAGATTACCCGTGACTTTAGGCAAACTTTTTTTCTTATCCTGCCAAAATAACCGTGTGGCCGAATAGAAAGTCAAGCTGGCAAAGCCTGTGGTCACACTGCGCATAATCATACGTCGCACTTTATCATCCCCATACACATGCTGATAAACATCAAAGGCGACAGCACGATGTTCAATTTCTTCAATGGCATGCCAGACCCAGAGTTTGATTGTATCTTCATCTGAACTTGCCAGAATTTCAGGATGTCGCAAAATATATCCGCCCAGCAAAGCGGTAAAATGCTCAAAGGCACAGGTAATTGCCAGCTGGATTTTAGGATGCAGCCCTTTGATATAACTATCTTTACGTGCAAGCCAAGCCTGAAAACGATCCAGATTATAATCATCCCGACGCCAGGCATCATTAAACGCTGCATGCGCTTTGGAATGCATGGCCTCCTGTCCAATAAAGGCAGCGATTTGGGCCTGAAGTTTTTCATCTTTTACGCGATCGCGGACATTCCGTACGCTATGTACAAAAAACTGCTCCCCGATGGGAAATGTAGAAGATAACGCTGTCAGCAAATGTGACATGATGGGAGAATTGGCAAAATAATGCCTGCGAATGGCTTGCGGAGTAAATTGCGGTTTACGCACTGTAATTCCGACAGCCTTTGGACGATTTTGATATGATTTTTCTGCCGTCACTTGAGTCATCTGAATATCTCTTCGCTGAAATGCAGACACTCAGTATGTGCAGGAATTACTGCTTCATATATGGCATAAATGCTTGGCTCATTTGCAAAATCAGCCATTTTTCCAGCTCATTTACCCCTAAAATCCTTTATTTATCAGCAGGTACACAAAACTTATCATTTCAGGCAATACTTCATGACAATAAAAAACCCGCCTAAGCGGGTTTTTTATCAATGTTTAATGAGAGATTAAACATCCAGATAATCAAGGATACCTTCAGCTGCCTGGCGACCTTCCCAGATTGCAGTCACCACCAGGTCAGAACCGCGCACCATATCGCCACCAGCAAAGATTTTCGGATTTGAAGTCTGGAATTTAAACTCTTGCTGTTCCGGCGCAACCACACGGCCTGAACCATCCAGGTTAATTTTCACATCATTAAACCATTCAGCAGGGCTGGTACGGAAACCGAATGCTAGAAGAACTGCGTCAGCTGGCAAGATTTCTTCAGAACCCGGTACAGGTTCAGGGCTACGACGACCACGGCTATCAGGCTCACCCAATTGTGTAGTCACAAATTTAACACCTGTCACTTTACCGTTTTCACCGACAATTTCGATTGGCTGACGGTTAAACTGGAATTCCACACCTTCTTCGCGTGCATTTTTCACTTCACGGCGAGAACCCGGCATGTTTTCTTCATCACGGCGGTAGGCACAAATCACGGATTCAGCACCTTGACGGATAGAAGTACGGTTACAGTCCATCGCTGTATCACCACCACCCAGTACAATCACTTTTTGGCCTTCGACACTGATGTATTCAGCAGGATCTTTTTCCCAGCCTTGGCAACGGTTGACATTGGCAATCAGGAAATCCAGTGCATCATAGACACCGTCCAGATCTTCACCGGCGAAACCGCCTTTCATGTACGTGTATGTACCCATACCCATAAACACGGCATCGTATTCTGCAAGTAGCTGATCAATCGTAACATCAGTACCAATTTCAGTATTTAAACGGAATTCAACGCCCATGCCGGTGAAAATTTCACGGCGACGTTTCATCACGTCTTTTTCCATCTTGAATTCAGGGATACCAAAAGTCAGCAAGCCGCCAATTTCAGGACGCTTGTCAAAGACAACCGGTTTAACACCGTTACGTACCAGAATGTCCGCACAGCCCAGACCCGCAGGACCTGCACCAATGATGGCAACTTTTTTGTCTGTCCACTTCACGTGTGACATGTCCGGACGCCAGCCCAAGGCAAAAGCGGTATCATTAATGTATTTTTCAGCATTCCCGATGGTCACTGCACCAAAACCGTCGTTCAGGGTACATGCTCCTTCACACAAACGGTCTTGCGGACAAACACGACCACACACTTCCGGCAGGGTATTGGTCTGATGGCAAAGTTCTGCTGCCTGGAAAATGCGACCTTCAGCAATTAACTTTAACCAGTTGGGAATGTAGTTATGTACCGGACATTTCCATTCGCAATATGGGTTACCACAACCTAAACAGCGATGCGTCTGGTTTGCCGCAATTTCCGCTGTAAAAGGCTTATAAATTTCCACAAACTCTGCTTTGCGGACAGTTAGATCTTTTTTCTCTGGATCTTGGCGTGGGACATCCAGGAATTGAAAGTCATTGTTTAGGCGCTCTGCCATGTCTCTCTCCGTGGGGAGGCGTGGTCGGTTTATTTATCCGCCACACCTGCCTATCAATCTGCAGTAGTGGAATTATTGTGGATCAGCTTTGGTTGTTTTCAAAAGCGTTTGCAAATTAGCAGCTTTTGGTTTTACAAGCCAGAATTTACGGCTGTAAAAATCAAACTCATTGCGGATCTTGTACGCCCAAGCACTACCTGTCTCAGCAATATGCTCATCCAAGATGCGAAGCAAGAATTCTTGATGCTCTTCCATCGCCTCTGTAGAAATACGGTTTAATTCAATCAACTCATGGTTGTAATGGTCAACGAAGTCGTTATCCAGATCAAGTACATAAGCAAAACCGCCGGTCATACCTGCACCGAAGTTATGGCCGACTTTACCCAGTACAGTCACAATACCGCCAGTCATATATTCACAGCAGTGATCGCCTGCACCTTCAATCACGGCAAACGCACCTGAGTTACGTACCGCGAAACGCTCACCGGCTGTACCTGCAGCAAACAGTTTACCGCCAGTCGCGCCATATAAGCAGGTATTACCAATGATTGCGGTTTCCTGAGTCTGGAACGGCGAACCTTTAGGCGGGAAGATAGACACGCGGCCACCCGCCATACCTTTACCCACATAATCGTTGGCATCACCTTCAAGTTTAATATGTAAACCGCCAGCGTTCCATACACCTAAAGACTGACCCGCAGTACCGGTTAAATTGACTTTAACAGGATGCGCTTCCATGCTGAGGTTGCCATAGCGGCGTGCAATTTCACCAGAGATACGCGCACCGATTGAACGGTCACAGTTACCAATCGTAAAGCTATATTCACCGCTGATTCCCGCTTCAATCGCTGGCAACATTTCTGCCACCATTTTCTCAGCCAGAATACCTTTGTCAAACGGCGCATTCCCTTCAACCTGGCAATATTGCGCCTTGCCTTCAGCTGCAGGATGTGACTCAAGCAATGCGCTCAAGTCCAGGTGCGCATGTTTTTCAGTTTCACCTGGCAACATTTCCAGCAGATCGGTACGGCCGATCAAGTCTTTCAGGCTTGCAACACCAAGCGCTGCCAACCATTCACGGGTTTCTTCCGCAATGAAGTGGAAGAAGTTGATCAGCATTTCAGGTTCACCAATGTAGTGTTTCTGACGTAAATGATCCTGTTGAGTTGCTACACCGGTCGCACAGTTGTTCAAGTGACAGATACGCAGGTATTTACAACCCAATGCAATCATTGGCGTTGAACCAAAGCCAAAGCTTTCTGCACCTAAAATTGCCGCTTTCACGACATCCAGACCTGTTTTCAAACCACCGTCAGTTTGTACACGGACTTTACCACGCAGGTCATTCACGCGAAGGGCTTGATGCGCCTCACTTAGACCCAATTCCCATGGCGAACCGGCATGGTGAATTGAAGATAATGGAGAAGCCGCTGTACCGCCGTCATAACCGGAAATAGTAATGAAATCGGCATAAGCTTTCGCAACACCTGCAGCAATGGTTCCCACACCCGGTTCAGATACCAGTTTCACAGACACCATCGCCTGAGGGTTGACTTGTTTCAAGTCAAAAATCAATTGTGACAAATCTTCAATTGAGTAGATGTCATGGTGCGGTGGAGGTGAAATCAGGGTCACACCTGGAACCGAGTAACGTAATCGTGCAATCAAGCCATTTACCTTACCACCCGGTAACTGACCGCCTTCACCCGGTTTTGCACCTTGCGCCACTTTAATCTGCAAGACTTCTGCCGAAGTCAGATACGCAGGGGTTACACCAAAACGGCCTGAGGCAATCTGTTTGATTTTCGAGTTACGGATAGTGCCATAACGTGCTGGATCTTCACCGCCCTCACCCGAGTTGGAACGACCGCCAATGGTATTCATGGCAATGGCAATCGCTTCGTGCGCTTCAGGAGACAATGCACCCAAAGACATCCCGGCAGAGTCGAAACGCGGCAGAATGTCTTCTACAGATTCCACCTGATCCAGTGGAATTGAATTATCTGTTTTCAGTTTCAACAAGTCACGAATGGTTGCAACCGGACGTTTGTTCACCAATTCAGCATATTCTTTAAAGTCAGCGTATTCACCTGAACGAACCGATTTATGCAGGGCATTGATCACATCCGGGTTAAAGGCATGATATTCCTTGTCGAATACGAATTTCAGCATACCACCCTGATCGATTGGCTTACGTGATTTCCACGCAGTATCAGCCAGTTTTTTCAGGTCATTTTCAAGGTCGGCAAAAGTAGCACCCTTAATACGGCTTGGTACACCTGTGAAGCATTTATTGACCACTTCGTCAGATAGACCAACGGCTTCGAACAACTGGCCACCACGGTAAGAGGCAACTGTTGAAATACCCATTTTAGACAGGACTTTCAACAAGCCTTTCTCAATCCCTTTACGGAAGTTCGCCTGTGCATGAATCGGATCACCCAACAATTCGCCTTTGGCAATCAGGTCATTGATGACGTCATAAGCCAGGTAAGGATAGATTGCAGTAGCACCAAAGCCCAAGATCACTGCAAATTGATGCGGATCACGCGCCAGACCGGTTTCAACGATAATGTTGGCATCGGTACGCAGACCGACATTGATCAGGTGGTGATGCACCGCACCTGTTGCCATAAGCGCATTGGCTGGCAAGAAACCTTGACGGATTTTCTTGTCGGAAAGTACCAGTAAGGTTTTGCCGTCACGAATCGCTTGAGCAGACTCTTCACAAATACGTGCAATTGCCGATTCCAGACCTTCATTTTCTGCATAGTTCAGGTCGATGTCAGCAATTTCATAACCTTTACGACCCAGGGTACGAATCTGATGCATTTTCGAATTTGAAAGCACTGGGCTGGAAATGATCAGACGGTCTGCATGTTCAGGACTCTGTTCAAATACGTTTTGCTCGCGACCCAAGCAAGTCTCTAAAGACATGACGATCGATTCACGCAATGGATCGATTGGCGGATTGGTGACCTGAGCAAACTGTTGACGGAAGTAATCTGATACATGGCGTACTTGGCGAGACAATACCGCCATTGGCGTATCATCACCCATTGAACCTACAGCTTCCTGACCGCTTTCTGCGATTGGACGAAGCAACTGGTCACGCTCTTCAAAAGTCACCATGAACATTTTTTGTGATGCTTTTAGCTCATCGCCTTTCAAGCCCTGATCACATAAATATTCTTCAAGCTCTGGGCTACCTTGAACACGCACAGAGTTTTCACGTAACCATTCACGGTAAGGACGCATTTTTTTCAAATGGTTGCTGACATCTTTGGTGTCCAGCATTTTGCCGGTTAAGGTATCAATCACCAAAATCTGACCCGGGCCTACACGTCCCTTAGAAATGACATCTTCAGGCTCATAACCCCAAACACCAATTTCTGATGCCAGCGTGATATAACCATTTTTAGTGATGACCCAACGTGCAGGACGCAAGCCATTACGATCCAGCATACAGATGGCATGACGACCATCTTGAATCACCAGGCCTGCCGGACCATCCCAAGCTTCCATATGCTTGGAGTTGAATTCATAGAATGCACGCAGGTCAGCATCTAAAGTTTCAACGTTTTGCCAAGCCGGTGGAACCAGCATACGCAGTGCGCGGAACAAGTCCATACCGCCACCGACAAGAATCTCAAGCATGTTATCCAGGCTTGAAGAGTCTGAACCGGTACGGTTCACAATCGGGTTAAGATCGGTTAAACCTGGCAATAACGGGTTTTCGAATTTTGGTGTACGCGCCATCGCCCAGTTACGGTTTGCAGTAATGGTGTTGATTTCACCATTATGCGCCAGGTAACGGAACGGCTGTGCCAATGGCCAACGTGGTAAAGTGTTGGTAGAGAAACGTTGATGGAACACCACAATATGAGATTCCAGGCGTTCATCCGCCAAATCGGTATAGAAATCAGCAATCGCTGCAGGCATCATCAGGCCTTTATAGCTGATCACTGTAGAACACAAAGTCGTTACATAAAACGATGGATCATTGCTTAACTGCTGCTCTGCACGACGACGTGCCAGGAACAATTTACGGTTAAACTCAACCTCAGTCACACCCATTGGGCAATTGACAATAATCTGTTCAAATGCAGGCAAAGACTGCATTGCAATTTCACCAAGCGCATCATTATTGGTTGGAACAACACGCCAAGCGAGAACTTTAAGACCTTCAGATTCAATTTCTTTGGTCAGTACTTGTTTAGAATGTGCAGCAATTGCCGGGTCTACATTTAAAAATACGGTACCGACAGCAAAAATTTCACTTAAAGTGATATCACTGAGTTTTTTGGCTTCTTCACGGAAGAATTTTTTCGGCATTGCCAAAAGCAGACCACAACCATCCCCTGTCTTACCATCTGCGGCAATACCACCACGGTGTGTCATGCAGCTAAGGCTGTGCATAGCGGTCTTGACGAGATCATGGCTTGCATCACCCTGCATATGGGCGATTAAACCGAAACCACAGTTATCTTTAAACTCATCCGGTTGGTATAAACCTTGAGCGGGAGCTACAGTATTAGGCGATGGCATGTGCATAGCGTACCCTTCTTTCAACATGGCCCATAAAGCGGGCATCTAACAATCAAATATCTTCTTTGCGATTTAGTCCAATTCACTCACATCAAGATCAATATTGAGCAAAACTTCTTCATCCTGTCTAAGATAGTCTGATTTTAATCTTTGTACATGGATGAATTGCAAAAAATGTTTTGCTTCGTTTACGCACTCTTTTAAAGCAGGTAAATTTGACAATTTCGCACACTCATTGAATCTTTTCGCGCCAAAACAGGGACATTAACTCAATTCATGCACCAATAAAGCAAAAAATATGCCAATTTAAAAATTAGAGTGCTAAATGTTTTAAATATAGAAATATTAAAATTTCATTAACTTTAGAGTAATTTTCAAGAAACATATTTCGCACTATATCTGTGCATATAAATAATTTTATAACTCAAATTGCTCTATTTTAGAACTATATTTTCAATTAAATGGGTCATTAATTTCTTGTTCGGGAATTCTGTTTCCGCTTTGTTTCGGTGCAGCCCCAACACCTGAATGGGATTGCTGGACATCTACAACATTGCCTTGCTCATCACGTCGGGTTACTGTGGTTGTCGTGGTTGCATTTGCAGGATCCGTCTCCGCTACACTTGGCTTAGGCTTAGGCTTAGGCAACATGCTTTCATCCACTTTTGGCAAGGGTACAGATCTGAGATTCACCGCATACAGCTTATTGTTGGTGCCCATTTCATCCGCACCCATGTCATTCACTAAAGAAACATAATTTTCAATATCCTGCACTTTAGGCTGAACAGTCTTGGGCAATGGGAACGCTAATTGTTCTAGCACACGTTTTGCTTCATCTTGATTTCGATATACGCCATAAAGAAGTACATATTGTTCTATCTGGTTCTCACCACTCAGGCGTATATAAAAAAAGTTCTTGCGGTCAGATTGTTTTTTTAAAAAACTGCGGATCACGTCATCTTTAGTTGTCCGGAATAATTCGATGGTGCTTGCATTTTTATTATCATTAATAAATTTGCTACCACGAAATTCCGGCTCATAACTTCCCGTAGTCACCACCCGTGTGGTCATTTCCAAAGGACGCACCTCTTCCTGAAGTGCACCTAGCAGGCTGGTTGCAGCCACCTTTTCCGGTTGAATTTGTAGTTCAGATGCAGTTTCAGCAGACTTTTCCACCTCAACCAAAGCATCACTGTCAGTTATCGCCCAAAAAACAAGTGCTGCAAACAGACACACCAATCCACACACCAGCCAAATATAGTTTTGAATGCGTTGCCATTGTGTACGGAGGGTTGCCATGACTTATGCCTTTTCTTGATTCGCTAAAATCGCCTGTTTCATCAATTCCACATCAAATTCTTTGCTAATCACGGCCTGCCCGAGCGATTTCATCAGGACCAGACGCAACTGTCCATTCAGCACTTTTTTATCGTGCGCCATATAGGCAAGGAACTCTTGCAGTGGAATAGCTGGGCATTTTACTGGCAAATGAGCCCGCTGAATGATTTTTTTTGTACGTTCCAGATCTTCGAGTGAAATCCAGCCCATCCGTTGTGACAAATCAGCCGCCATCACCATACCGGTGGCCACAGCTTCGCCATGCAGCCAAACCCCATAACCCAGGTAGGATTCAATCGCATGACCAAAAGTATGACCCAAATTCAGCAAGGCACGCTCGCCCTGTTCTTTTTCATCATTGGCAACAATGCGTGCTTTATGGGCACAGGAACGATATACGGCTTCAGCGAGTAGATCTGAATCTCGCGCAACCAGACCTTCCATATTTTGCTCAAGCCAGATCAGAAAATCCTGATCGCCCAACAGGGCATATTTAATCACTTCTGCCAGACCTGCAGATAACTCGCGGTCTGGTAAAGTCGAAAGCTGTGACATATCCGCCAGTACCACTTGCGGTTGCTGAAAAGCCCCGATCATGTTTTTACCGAGTGGATGATTGATCCCGGTTTTTCCGCCCACGCTGGAATCCACTTGCGACAGAAGCGTCGTCGGCACCTGAATAAAATAAACACCGCGCTGGAAACAGGCAGATGCAAAACCGGCCATATCTCCAATCACCCCACCGCCCAATGCAAGTACCGTGGCATCACGGTTAAATCCGGCTTGCAGTAAAGCATCAAAAATCAGGTTCAAGTGTTCAATATTTTTATATTGTTCACCATCAGGCAAAATACATGTTGCGACTGTTTTTCCCAAATGCTCGATTGCCGTCACGTAATGTTCCAGATACAAAGGCGCAACCGTGGTATTGGTGACCACCATGACCTGTTTTCCGCGAATATACGGCTCAAGTAAGGATTGAGGATCTAAATCACTGCCAATAAAAATAGGATAGCGGCGATCACCAAGTTCAACATGTAAAGTTTGCATGAAATTAAAACCGTTAATTAGACTAGCTTTGTTTCTTGAGAAACAATCATATGTAAGATTTTTTGCGCTAAATCCCGAGCAGCACCCTGATTTGTTTCAATAATGTAATCTGCAATTTCACGATACAAAGGATCACGAACTGCCAATAAATCACGTAACTTTTGCTCAGGATTTTCAACTTGCAGTAATGGACGGTTTTTATCCCGATAAGTGCGCTGTAATTGAATTTCGACAGGAGTATAGAGGTAAACAACGATTCCGCGCTGTTTTAAGAATTCGCGATTAGGCAACTGGGTTACTGCCCCACCACCGGTTGCAACAACCAGATGTGAACGGGCAGTGAGTTCATCAATCACCATTGTTTCACGGTTACGAAATCCCTTTTCACCTTCTTTTTCAAAAATCCAAGGAATTGTCGCACCTGTTTTACGCTCAATTTCCTGATCGCTATCAAGAAACTCTCGTCCCAACAGTTCCGCTAAATGACGACCAACAGTTGTTTTCCCAGCCCCCATTGGCCCTACCAAATAGACATTTGGCAGGGTTTCAAACTCATTGCTTGGCAAGGAGTCACCTATTTATTTTGTTAAATTCAAAATATATTAATGATTTCTTGAAACACTGTCATTAACAATTCGCGGTGTAACAAAAATCAATAGCTCTCGCTTATTGTCCGACTTCAAATCTTTACGGAATAATCGGCCTACGTAAGGAATATCACCCAAGAATGGTACTTTGGTTTGGGCATTACGCGTTTCTTGCTCAAAAATACCACCAAGTACCACAGTTTCTCCATTATTAACCAAAACATTGGTATTAATTTGATTTTTATTAATCGTCAATTGACCGGTAGGTGTTGGGTTTCCTGGAGTATCGCTAGTAATGTTGAGTAGCATTTGAACTTTACCGTCAGGTGTAATACTTGGTGTTACATCTAAGCTCAGTACAGCATCAATAAATTCAGTGGTTGAAACTGCATTTGTACCACCACCTTCTGATGATTGATATGGAATCTGTGTACCAGATGAAACTTTAGCCACCTGCTTATCTGCGGTTAAGACTTTAGGAGTGGAAATCACTTCCCCATAACCATCTGCTTGTAAGGCTGAGAGTTCCAAATCCAGCATAAAATCAGACAAACTGATTAGACCAAAAGCAATACGACTCGCACCTTGACTGGTTACACCTAAATCCACATTCAAGTTCTGTGGACGTTGAATCGTATATTTACCGTCATCATCCGGTTTTTTTAAATCCCATAAAGTTGTATCACTACCGCCGACCAGTAAATCACTATTCTGATTGATGCCCTGTGACAAGATCCCCCACTTTACGCCCATTTCTTTACTAAACTCTGTGGAAGCACGAACAATTCGGGCTTCAACCATTACTTGCTTGACCGGAATATCGAGCAGGTCAACCATTTTCCGAACTTTATCAATATTCTGTGCAGCATCGTTAATAATCAGTGTATTGGTACGTATATCAGCAGATATGGTTCCACGTGAGCTTAACAAACTTTCACTAGAATTGTTGTTACCATTACCAGAATTAGAATTATTTGAAGATTTAGTTTGTGTAATCAGTTTTTCAATATCAGCAACCTTTGCATAGCTAAGTTGCATATACTCGGTCTGTATTGGCGCCAATTTCACACTTTGCGCCAGTGCCTTGGCCTCTTCCTCTTCCGCCTTAATCAGTTCCGATACCGGCGCAATCCAGATTACATTTCCATTACGGCGCTTATCCAGATTTTTGGTTTTTAAAATGATATCAAGAGCCTGATCCCATGGAACATCTTTTAAACGCAGGGTAATATTGCCTTGAACACTATCTGCAGTCACCATATTGATGCCGGTAAAATCTGCCAGCAATTGCAGTACACGACGTACTTCAATGTCCTGGAAATCTAGTGAAATCTTTTTACCTGTATAAGCATTTGCCGCCTTAGGTTTTAATGGATTTTTATCTTCAGGTCGTTTTAAGCTGATGGTCAGTTTGTTATCCGTCTGATAAGCCATATATTCATAACTACCAGAAGTCTGAATCGTGATCACGCCATTGCCACCATCATTGGTAGCATCGACCGTAGATACGGGGGTTGCGAAATCATTCACATTCAAACGACGTGCCAAGTGTGCTGGAACTTTATTGCCTAAAGTTCGCACCACCACTTTACTGCCTTGTTGTTGTACATCTACCGGAGTATTGCTTCCTAATAAATCTACAACAATTTGGCCTTCACCCTGACTGCCGCGCTGGAAACCAATATTGGAAATACCTTGCGCAGTTTTTTGGACAGCAACTTGCTGAGATGCAAATGCATTCGCAGCCGCGGAATTAATTTTTAAAATAAAAGTATTGCCTTCAACACGCGTGGTAAAAGCACCTGCATCAGCCAAATTCACGGTTAAACGTGAACGTTGGGCATCAGAACTCACATCGACGGAAGTGGCTTCTTTCGTTGCAACCGGGATACTATTTTGTTTTAAATTTTGTTGTGCTTTATCAAAATCAAGAATTAAGCGTGATGGCTGCTCTAGCTGGTAAGCCTGCGGTTGTGGTGGCAAACCATTAAACATGACACGGATTTCTGTACCTTGGCCTGCAATCTGCATTGGCACAATATTGGTCATACTCACTTGTGCATTTGCAACCTGCATGATCGCAATCGCAACAGCACCCATAGAAAATTGACGAAACAAATGGTTCATTGTATTGCCATCCCCAAATATAAAATCTTTAAAACTATTATTCATTTTTATTCCTTTTAAACTTAAGGCGCTGGTCCAAGTAATACTAGACTTCTTGGACGTTCTACGTATCCTTCTCGCCCATCTGGAACAATTTCCACGAGATCAATCTGTGTAGGCGTAATATTGATCACACGACCATGATTCATACCCATATAACTGCCGCGCTGGATTCGCTCAATTTCACCATCCGGGGTCTGAATCAATGCCAGGATCTGCCCAGACTGGTTACGCATACTTCCCTTCATATTCAACGATTCAATTGCATAACTTTCTAAAGGTTGCAATTGACGGGATAAATTAGGATAGACACGTTTTCCTGACATAATTTTTAATTCAGCAGCCAGTGAACTCGGTAAAAAAGGACTTTTAAGCTGGTGCGCCGCATAATCAAATGTCGGTACAGGTGGAAAAACCGGTGCAGGTTCAATCGGCAATGGAGGTTGATTGCGAATATTGGCCATTTGTTCATTCACGGCATCAATACGCGAATCACAACCGACCAGTAACACACCCAGCATCAGACTTAGAGAGATTTTTTGCATTTTCATTACTGTGTCCCTCCAGCCGCAGCAGTTGAGTTAGTCCCTGCAGCTTGCGTTTCTGCCGCTTGAGCATCAGCAGCACCAATATAACGATATGTTTTTGCTTTAACGTTATAATTCACTTGAGGAATATCAGATTTTTTCTCTTTATTTTCCGACGCCGTAATTTCAAAATCATGCAAAGTCACAATACGTGGCAGTGCAGCAATTCCACTCACAAAAGAACCAAAAGCATGATAGTCACCGGTTGCTTCAATCGCAATTGGCTGTTCAATAAAGAACTCTTGTTTTATTTCATTTTCTAAACGGATATTTTTGAATTTCAAGCCAGAATTTACACCAGTAACGTTGATATCCTCAACCAGTCCTGGAATTTCAGTTTCTTTAGGCAGTTGCTCCAATTGCTGGTTAAAATTCGCTTCCATTTCCTGCAACTGCGCTTGCAACAACTGCAAATTACGAAGCTTGGAATCTTTTTCACGAAATTCATTGAGCAGGTTTTGCTCTTGAGCAGCAGCATTGGAAATATCTTCCAATTTACTTTTAATTGTTAAAAAATAACCAAGAACGCCTATTGCCAGCACAATCGCAATCCAGCAGGTGATTTTGACGGATAACGGCCAACTGCCATAATTATTTGGATCTAAAGTATTGAACTGCTGAAGGAACTTATCCAGCGTCATTTTCTTTTTAGGGACCACAGCTTCATTTGGATTTAATTCATCAAGTTCATCGAGACTCATTTGGCTGCCTCCACGGTTGAATTCGCTGTATTGGATTGTGCTTGTTGTTGTGCTTCTGGTGCCGCAGGCTGCGCGATTTCATCCAAGTCAGCAGTCACCACAAATGAACCATAACCTTCTTCAATACGCGGAATCACTGAACTTGGTGCTTTATCTTTTTGTTCTTCAACCGCTAAAAAAGAATTCATAAAAGCGTTGCGATACCAGGCAGATGCCTCCAGATTACGCAAAAACTCTGCAACGGTATTTGGACTTTCAGCTCTGCCTTCAATGGTGAATTTGTCGCCAGTACGCACAAATTTGGTAATATACAAATTACCTGGTGTAACCCGTACCAGTTCATCAATCAGACGTACTGCAATCGGACGTTGCCCTTGCAGACCCTGAATCAGCTTCATGCGCTCAACAATGGCATTGCGCTGCGCTTCCAAACCTTCTAAAGATTTTAATTGCACATCAAGATTCTGGTTGGTACTGGTAATCAGCTGATTGGCCTGTTCCTGGTCTTCAAGTTTATGATCATAATAAAACCATGATGATGTAACCGCCAAAGCACCAATGAATGCCGCCCCAATACAAATGGCGATAAATTCTTTTTTTCGTTTTTCTCTTAGCTCATCACGCCAAGGAAGTAAGTTAATTCTTGCCATTAATCAAAACTCCTCAATGCCAAACCACATGCCACCATGAGCGAGGAAGCATCGTTCTCTATTTTTTTAATATCGATTTGTGGAGAAAACCCCATTTGTAAAAATGGGTTGGCAATCGTGACGCGATAACCCAGTTTTTGTTGTAGTAATTTCGCGAGCCCTGGAATATTGGCATTTCCCCCAGCCAATAAAATGTGGTCAATCTCATTAAACTGTGAAGATGAGAAGAAGAACTGTAACGATCTTGCCGCTTGTTGAACCACAGCTTCCAAGAAAGGCTCTAAGACTTCAACATCATAGTCATCCGGTAATGAACGGGTTTTCTTGGCACGACCCGCTTCTTCAAAAGACAAGCCATAACGATTTTGAATTTCCTGAGTCAGCTGTTTACCACCAAACACCTGCTCTCGTGTATAAATCACTTTATTATTTTGCATGACAGATAAGGTCGTCATGGTATGACCAATATCTAAAATACCGACCGTATTCACACCCATAGGCAAAGTATCGGAAAATACTTTATAGGCATTTTCTATCGCAAAACTTTCAACATCTGCAATTTTTGGGGTCAGGTTAGCCAGCTCCAGTACTTCAGCACGGGCTTCTACATTTTCAAGACGCGTTGCAACCAGCAGTACATTCACGCGATTCGGATTGGCTAAACGATCCGGCAATACTTCAAAATCCAGACTGGCTTCATCCAGAGGAAACGGAATATATTGCTCTGCATCCATACGGATCTGGACTTCACGTTCGTCGTCCGTCATATCCGCATCCATTTCAATGGTTTTAGTAATCACCAGTGAAGTTGGAATTGCAAGGGATGCAGCTGTGGATTGGGTATTGGCAAGATTGAGTGCCCGCTCTAGCGCATCACCCACTGCCTCCGGATTTAAAATATTTTTTTCAACAACACTACCTTCAGGTAAAGGCACCAGCGCATAGCTTTCGACCCAATACCTGTTACCGCCCTTAACAGAAAGTTCCAACAATTTAACAGAAGTAGAACTAATATCTACTCCTACTAACCCCTTATTCGGCTTACGATATAACCTGAGCACAATATAATTCCTATTATTTTTTTATCCCCAATAAAAGTAACCTACTAATCAGTGATGGTCCATAATTTTATACAGATACAATAACTCATCTAACAATCTGTATGTGTAAAGGCTATACTGACCGCCAATTAGTTTGCCATTAGCTCTTATTAAAACTTACTTGTTATGAAAAAGCTATCACGTTCGGGCCATGTTCATCCATTTTTTTTGATCATAATTATAGTTTTGGTCTCAATTCCTATGGGATTTTATGGCATGTATCTCTATATTGCCCCATCCCTACCCAAAATGACCACCTTAAAAAAGGCACCGTTATTAAAACCTTTACAAGTATATAGTGCTGATAATGAGCTGATTGCCGAGTATGGCGGGAAATTATCCGTTCCGGTGGAATACAAACAGATTCCCAAACCTTTTATCTCTGCCTTTCTTGCGGCAGAAGATTCATCCTTCTTTGAACATAGCGGCATTAGTTTTAAAGGTTTAGGCCGCGCGGTGAGTGAAACCATCACCGGTTCAAACGTGCAAACCGGTGGGTCCACCATTACCATGCAAGTGGCAAAAAACTATTATTTAACGCCTGAACGTACGCTAAAACGCAAACTGACTGAAATTTTCCTGGCACGTAAAATTGAACAGAACCTGACCAAGGAAGAAATTCTCACCTTATATGTGAATAAAATCTTCTTGGGTAAGAATGCTTACGGGATTGCTGCAGCTGCAAAAATTTACTACAACAAAAATCTGGATCAGCTCAGTATTGCTCAAATGGCCATGATTGCAGGCCTGCCCAAAGCACCTTCAAAATACAATCCAGTGGTTAACCCTACCCGTGCCTTAGAACGCCGCAACTGGATTCTGGGTCGCATGCTGCAGTTGGGTTACATCAATCAGGCTCAGTATAAACAGGCTATTGCTGAACCGGTTAACCTCGATATGCCAGACCGTGGCATCAATAATAAATATCCCTATGTCGGCGAAATGGTCCGTTCAGAATTGGTGGAAAAGTTTGGTGAACAAGCAATTGATTCTGGCTATAAAGTTTATACCACGATCAATAGCCAACGTCAGGCCTTCGCAGAACAGTCCGTACAGGAAGGCCTGGAAGCCTATGACCGCCGACATGGCTGGAGAGGTGCTGAAGCACATGACAAACCACTGAGCGATTTCACCCCTTATGCAAATACCTATCCTGCCAAGGTGATTAAAGTTGAGAAAAACACTTTTGAAGCCTTGATGCAGGATGGCTCTACCGTGACTGTACCCTGGTCAGGCATGTCCTGGGCATCTCCTTACAGAAATGCCAACAGCGTTGGCCCTGCTCCACGCACTGCTTCACAAATCGTGAAAGTAAACGATATTATCCGATTACGCCCGAACGACAATAAAACCTCTTGGGCACTGGTACAGATTCCTAAAGTTCAAGGCCAGCTGATTGCATTAAACCCCAACAATGGCGCAATTGAAGCGATTGTCGGTGGATATAATTTTTATCAGTCCAAATTTAACCGTGCTCTACAAGGCTGGCGCCAACCGGGTTCTACCATCAAACCCTTTGTCTATGCCTTGGCACTTGAGCGCGGCATGACCCCCTACAGCATGGTCAATGACAGCCCGATCACGATTGGCAAATGGTCACCGAAAAATTCCGATGGCCGTTATCTGGGCATGATTCCTTTACGTCGTGCCTTGTATTTATCACGAAATACGGTATCGGTTCGCCTGCTGCAAACGGTAGGCATTGAACGTACCCGGCAATTACTGATGGATTTCGGTTTGCATGAAAATCAGATCCCGCGAAATTACACCATTGCCTTAGGTACACCTCAAGTTCTTCCGATCCAGATGGCGACAGGCTATGCCACTTTCGCCAATGGCGGTTACCGCATTCAGCCGCATTTTATTGACCGTATTGAAGATGCCTATGGCAAAGTGATTTACCAAAGCAAT
The DNA here is from genome assembly GCF_025377055.1 of Acinetobacter sp. T_3_1. Lineage (NCBI taxonomy): Bacteria > Pseudomonadati > Pseudomonadota > Gammaproteobacteria > Moraxellales > Moraxellaceae > Acinetobacter > Acinetobacter sp. T_3_1. The sequence continues at coordinate 70,669 of NZ_JACHVD010000006.1, forward strand.
CCGGACTATGCCTGCATTTCCTGCATCAACCAAAATGATGAAGAAACGGTATCTGCAGAACCGCTTACCCCGGATGATGAAGTGATTCACGTCACCAATCAGATGCTGCCAGAGGAAAAAGAACTGGCTCAGCTTGAACTGGATGAAGCAAAAAGCCAGTACCGCCAGGCACAGCGTGTCTTAAAATCAAGCTCTGCTTATGACATGGCCAATATTTTACGTGATGTGATTCAACATGGTACCGGACGTGCCGCACTCAGAATTGGCCGTGATGATATTGGCGGCAAGACCGGGACCACCAATGACGCTAAAGATGCCTGGTTTGCAGGCTTTAATGGCAAACTGGTGACGGTTGCCTGGGTCGGTTTTGACCAGCCGACCACGCTAGGTCGCCGTGAATATGGGGGTGTTGCCGCACTGCCAATCTGGACCAACTTTATGGGCAACGCCTTAAAAGGTACGCCGGCAGCCTGGGTACGTCTCGACAAAAATGCCAAAGCCCCGGCCAATCGTAACCAGACGATTACTGTAGGCGAGCCAGTCCAGACAGATCGTTCCTCTCCGCCTTTGGCTCGTCCATTGTATCGTCCGGCACCCGTGGCTCCAGTACGGGCACCGGAGCGCGACTTTGACGATCTTCCGGGAGAAGAAATCCTGGTTCCGGAAAATGCCAACCCGCCAGATATGCAAAGACAGAACAACAAGCCGGATGCCCTGGATAATCTGATTGATGTATTTGAATAACACAGCAAAAAGCCCTCGAATGAGGGCTTTTTGCTGCACTTAATTTTAAGCTTTCTTCTTAAATAGATAAATCTGGAATTGGGCTTTTAACTCAAACTGGTCTTTCTGTTCCAGAGCCTGACGACGTTCTGGCTTGGCTTTATAGGCATAAGGCGTCATGGCAATCAGATGCTTTAAATCTTCCTGTTGCAAAATAAAAGGTGCATCCACCACACTTTCTTCTACCAGTTCAAAAGCGTCTTCCAGCTGGGCGACAAATTTATACGGTTCGTGCGGATTCACCTCTTCAAAAAGTGCCTCACGCATGGCATATAAATGCTCTGTTGCAGGCGTGACCACCATCAAATAGGCATGCGGTTTCAGTACCCGTAATATTTCCTGTTTGGGAATCGGACTAAACAGACTGGTACATAAATCAATTGACGCATCCAGTACCGGCAAGGTGGCTCCGGTTCCTACCACCCAAGTCATATTTTTATTCAGCTTAGCTGCGACCTGTACGGCATTTTTTGCAATATCCACGCCGACACATTGCAGCACTTCCGCCTGCATGGCATTGGTGTAATAGCCTTCACCACAACCAATATCCAGCAGGTTTTCGATGCGTAAATCGCGAATTTTTTTAACCACTGCCTGCTGTAAAGGCGCATAGAAACCGGCACTTAAAAATGCTCGACGCGCCTGTACCGATTCAGGTGTATCGCCCGGATTCTTACTGTGCTTATGCTGCACTACATGCAGGTTCACATAGCCCTGTTTGGCGACGTCATAACTGTGGTTGTTGACACAGTGCCATGTTTTTCCCGTCAGTTGCAATGCTTCATGACAGACAGGACACATCAGCAGATTCATATTTTTCTCCAGTGCCTGAAATCAGGCGATAAAAAAAAGCCGGCAGATGTGGGAGCAAATGCCGGCTTTTTTTTCGAATATTTGCTTAACGCAATTTTAAGGTCATTAAGCCTAAAACTACCAGCATAATCGTAATAATCCAGAAACGAATCACTACCTGGGTTTCACGCCAGCCTTTTTTCTCGTAATGATGATGTAGCGGTGCCATCAGGAAGACACGCTTGTTACGCATACGCAGGGAACCAATTTGCAGGAACACTGAAATGGCTTCTACCACAAATACCCCGCCCATAATCGCAAAGACGATTTCCTGACGAACCATCACTGCAATGGTACCCAGCATTGCGCCTAAGGATAAAGCCCCGACATCGCCCATGAATACTTGTGCGGGATGCGCGTTATACCAAAGAAAGGCCAAACCGGCACCAATCATCGCGGCACAGATCACCACCAGTTCAGAGGAATATTTGACATAAGGAATATGCAGATAATTGGCAAAACGGACATCTCCGGCCAGATAGGCAAATACGCCCAAACCTGCAGCAACCAGCACAATCGGCATGATCGCCAGACCATCCAGACCATCGGTCAGGTTCACCGCATTGGATGCCCCGTTAATCACCAGATAGGTAAAGATAATAAAACCAATCCCTAAAGGAATAGCGGATAACGGAATGGTCAGATTTTTAAAGAAGGGAATCAGCAGGTCCAGCATATTGCTGGTATGCACAGGATTGGCCTGCTGGGTAGCAATCACATACAGGGCAATACCGGCACCCAAAGAAGCAACCGAAGTCCAGAAGAATTTTTTCCGTGCAGGCAGACCGGCATTGTCTTTATAGCGTACCTTGATCCAGTCATCCGCCCAGCCGACGGCACCAAAAATCACCATCACGCCCAATACAATCCAGACATAAGGATTGGATAAATCGGCCCACAACAGGGTGGAAATACCAATCGACAGCAGGACCAGAATCCCGCCCATGGTCGGGGTTCCCATTTTTTTGGCATGATTTTCAGGAGCAAAAGAACTCACTGCCTGTCCGTATTTTAAAGCCTGGAGCTTACGGATCATCACCGGACCCAAAACCAGTCCAATGGTCAATGCGGTTAAAACACTGAGCAGCGCACGTAATGTTAAATAACGAACCACCTGAAACGTGCTGTCAAAGCCCGCCAAATGTTCAAATAGCCATAACAGCATTAAAGTTTCTCCATCAAATCAGCCATCAATGTTTCCATGTGGGTATAGCGAGAACCTTTAAACAGGAAACTCATGGATTGAGGTTGATGTGTTTCAATTAAACTAAGTAAAAAAGGAAGGGCTTGTGCCTGGGTCAGGAAGGCCTGCAGTTTTTTGCCATACTGGGTGCTGCGTGCCCCTTCTTGGGTAGCTGGTGCGAATTCCCCAACGGCAACCACGAAGTGAACTCCCGGCACCGAAACCAGATCACGACCCAGCATATAGTGTTGCTGTGCAGCACTTGCACCCAACTCGCCAATATCGCCAATCACCATCACTTTGACGCCTTCCTGCTGCGCCAGCACTTCGGCTGCAGCGCGCATGGACGTCGGATTGGCATTGTAAGTATCGTCAATAAACAGATGTTTCGCAGTATGAATGAAGTTCAGACGACCTTTGGCACCTTTCGCCTGCTCCAGACCTGTCACAATATCATCCAGCGCAACACCGATCGCGAGCGCAAAAGCAGCTGCCGCTGTGGCATTCTGCACATTGTGTTCACCGGCAAATGGCAGGTTAATCTGACGCACACCTTGAGGGGTATTTAAAGTAAAGCTGGAAGATTGGGCATGCAACTCGATATCTGTGGCAAAAACATCTCCCCCCTGTCCGAAACTCAAGACTTTTTCAGTCTGTACAGCCTGACGGATGGCTTCGGCAAAATCATCGGCAGCGGGAACAATTGAAGTGCCTGTGGAGGCAATGTGCGCATAAATTTCCGATTTTGCCCGACAGATGCCTTCACGCCCGCCAAATTCACCCAAATGCGCCGTACCGATGTTGATAATCCCGGCCACATGCGGTTGCACCAGATTTGAGGTGTAATCAATTTCACCCTGATGGCTGGCGCCCAATTCCATCACTGCATATTGGTGCTCAGCACGCAGCTCAAGCAACATCATTGGCACGCCCAAATCATTATTCAGGTTGCCACGGGTAATGAGGGTTGGTGCCAGACGCGACAAGATACTGCCGAGCATTTCCTTGGTGGTGGTCTTACCGCTACTGCCGGTCAGGGCGATCACTTTCAACTGTGAGTTTTGCGCACGGCGATAAGCCCCGAGATGCCCCAATGCCAGACGGGTGTCTTCAACCACAAGCTGGCAGATATCGGCATCTACCGGATGGCTGACAATTGCGATTTCACAGCCCTTACCTGCCACTTGGGCAACAAAGTCATGCGCATCAAAACGTTCGCCTTGCAGGGCAAGAAATGCATCGCCTTTTTCCGCAAAGCGTGAATCGGTCAAAATCCGTTTGATTGCGCCTTGAGGCACTTTCTCATTCAACCAGTAACCCTGAGTGGCTTCAGCCAGTTGTACTGCTGTCCACGGTTCCAAAGGCACTGTACTGGTAGTTGATGTATGCATGATGGTTTCCTATTGTGCAGGATAAGCTGAATCTGGGGTGTGGTGTTGTGCATCAATGGCCGCCTGCACTTCAACCACATCATCAAACCAATGACGTACGCCATCAATTTCCTGATAGTTTTCATGCCCCTTTCCGGCAATAACCACAATGTCACCTGCCTGAGCCTGCTTCACTGCAAATTTAATCGCTTCACGGCGGTCATGAATTTCATGCACGCGATGCGCTGAAAAATCAATGCCGGCTTTCATGTCGGCAAAAATCTGTTCCGGGTCTTCGGTACGCGGATTGTCAGAAGTGATCAGCGCTACATCGGCATGATCCAGAGCAGCTTGGGTCATTAGCGGACGCTTGCCCCGGTCACGGTCGCCACCACAGCCAAAGACTGCCCATAAATTTTTCGCTACATGGCGTTTTAAGGTGGTCAATACCTGAATCAGGGCATCTGGCGTATGTGCATAATCGACCACAAACAGACGCTCACCATCACGGATCACCTGCATACGACCCGGCGCACCTTGCAGCTTCGGTGCCACAGCAATCAAATCGGTCAGCTTGAAACCTGCCTGCTCTGCAGCAATCAGGCTCGCCACAAGATTTTCTACGTTAAAATGACCCAGTAACGGGCTATTTACGTCAAATTCACCATCCGCGGTGACCAGTTTAAAGCATGCACCATTTAAACTATATTGAATATTTTCAACCCGATAGTCAGCTGCTTGAGTGATTGAATAAGTGAAAATTTTCGGTCGGGCCGGATTTGATTGCGCAGCCTCAATCATTACCTGCGCATGCTCATCATCAATATTGATAATGGCCACTTTCAAACTGGAAAATTTAAATAATCGCGACTTGGCTTCAGCATAGGCTTCAAGCGTACCGTGATAATCCAGATGATCGCGACTCAAGTTACTATACGCCGCAATTTCAATATCGCATCCGTTCAAACGGCCCTGTTCCAGACCGTGCGAGCTGGCTTCAATCGCTGCAAATTCAGCACCGGCCTGCGCATAGCCATGCAAAGCATTTTGCAGCTGCAAGGCATCCAGCGTGGTATGCGTAGAGGCTTCCAGATTCGGCAAAATACCGTTCCCGGTGGTTCCCATCACGGCACATTGCTTGCCTTGCAACATCAACAGTTCAGCAATTAAACGCGAAATGGTAGTTTTACCATTGGTTCCTGTCACGGCAATAATGCGCGCAGCATTTACAGCTTGGGTCGCCTGTAAATATTGCTTTTGCCACTGCCCCATTAAATGACGGACATTCGGCACGACAATACTATTTTCCAGACCCAAATCCGTTTCGCTGACCACGGCCAAGGCACCCCGTGCCAAAGCCGACTGTGCAAACTGCAAGGTTTTTTCAGGCTGAGAAAAACTAGTCAGGGCAATAAAAATTTGCCCTGCTTCAACTTTACGACTATCTAAACTAAAGCCAGCGAATGGCTTGCTCATCCATCCAGTGGTTTTCTCAGTGCTGTAGAGATCTTGAAATGTAATCGACATTCATCACCTGTTACTGGATTTTGGGAGTATCTAAAGGTTTATCTAAAGGTACGTTCATCAAACGTAAGGATTCCTGCATCACACGTGCAAATACTGGCGCTGCCACCAGACCGCCGTAATATTGCCCTTTCGGATTTTCTACCACAACGACCATCGCCAGGCGCGGATCACTGACCGGTGCCATGCCGGCAAACAGCGCACGGTATTCACTGTCTGAATAACCCTTGCGGTCCGCACGTAACTTATGCGCGGTACCGGTCTTACCTGCGACACGATAACCCGGAATATTGGCCTGCTGTGCCGTTCCACCCGGCAAGGTCACCGCTTCCATCATCAACAAAACCTGTTCGGCAATTTTTGCATCGACAATTTGCTCACCCTTCGGTGGCTGATCCAGTTTGTACAGGCTTAAAGGCATCTTCACGCCTTTATTGGCAATCATGGCATAGGCATCGGCAATTTGTAGCACAGTCGCATTCAGGCCATAACCATAGGCCATGGTGCCCACTTCCGAGACATTCCATTTGCTTGGCGGCAAAATCAGGCCCGCACTTTCACCCGGAAATTTCACCGCAGAACGCTGCCCCATACCCACACGTTTATAGAATGTCGGCAAGGTGGCATAAGGCAGTGACAAGGCAATTTTTGCCACCCCAACGTTGGATGATTTCTGGATGATGCCGCCCAGCGTCAGTGCGCCATAGTTATGCGTATCGCGGATGGTATGGTTACCAATACGCATACTGCCCGGTGAAGTATTCACGATAGAGTTCGCGGTATATTTGCCACTTTCCAGCGCCATCGCCACCGTTAGCGGCTTCATGGTCGAACCCGGCTCAAATGAGTCCACTGCACCGCGGTTACGCATAGCGTCTTTATTGGCTAAACTTTTTTTGTCGTTGGGGTTATAAGACGGCCAGCTGGTCATGGCCAGAATCTCACCGGTTTTGACATCCACAGCAATGGCTGTAGCAGAACGGGCATTATTCGCCACACCGGCAGCGGTCAATTCGCGGTACAGAATATATTGCAGCCGTGAATCAATACTTAAGGTGATATTTTCCCCAGCTTCAACTTCCTTGATAATTTCAGGGTCTTTAAAACGGTTGCCCTTTTTATCCCGCACAATCTGCTGTTCGCCATCATGGCCAGACAAAGCCTTATTCAGCTGCATCTCCAGACCTTCAATCCCTACGCCTTCACTGTTGGTCAAACCAATAATCTGGGCATTCGGCTGCGGCTGCGGATAATAACGCTTATAGTTCTTTTCGGTATAAACGCCCTGGAATTCACGTTTGGCAATCAGCTCCGCTTGCTGGGGTGGAATTTCTTTTTGCAGGACCAGATAACGTGAACGCGGACGCTCATTCATTTTCTTTTTCAGCTCGGCACGGTCGATACCCACTGCATCGGCAAGTTCATCCAGATTCAGGTTTTTATCCGGTAACTGACGTTTCAGTTTGCGGTTATGAGGATCTTTAGCCAGTTCGGCAGTAATCTCGTCAAACAGTTTTTTGGTTTCAAAATAGTCGCGCGGATCAATCACCACCTTCATGACCGGCGTACTGATGGCCAAAGGCACCCCATGGCGGTCATAAATGACGCCACGCATCGCCTTGATTTTTTCAGTTCGCAAAATATTGGCATTGGCCTTGTTTTGCAAAAAGTCCTTATTGATCACCTGTACATAAAATGCACGGCCCACCAAGGCCAGAAAGCACAGTAGAACCACGCCCCACATCAGGTAAAAACGCCACATATCTACGCTGAGGGCATTTTTCTCGGTAATCGGCTGCTGCTTTTTGCGTGTTGCCTGACTTGTTCTCTTGTCCACCATAATTACAGCTAGCCTTATTTTTTATCGTCTGAAGTCATTGGTAAAGAAATTACAACCGTCTGTGCCGCAGGAGGTGAATACATGCGCAATTGCGTGACCGCACGTGTGCCAATTTGCGCCGTCGCACCAAAGGTTTGTTGCTCAATCAGCAAACGCCCCCACTCTGCATTCAGATCATCCCTTTCCCGCATAAAAGAACTTAACTCGCGATAATCATGACGATATTCAAATACCTGGAATACCACCATAATTGCGCTAAGAAAGACCAGCAGCAGCAAAACGATATAGCTGATGAGTTTTTTCATCGGCTTTTTGTCGGTTTTCTTTTCAACAACTTCAGTTTTCATTATTCGCCTTTTGAAGCTAAGCGCTCTGCAACTCTAAGCCATGCACTGCGAGAACGAGGGTTGGCTTTGACCTCTTCTTCACTGGCACGGACTCGGGAAATCTTCTTTAAACGACGGGTATCTTCCCGTTTTTGTGGCAATCCCCAACCGGTATCTTCCGCTAAAGTCGATTCTTTTTGAATAAATTGTTTAATCAGACGGTCTTCCAGTGAATGGAAACTGATGACCGCCAAACGTCCCTCGGGTTTTAAAACTTCCACAGCCTGTGGCAAGAAAGCTTCAATATCTTCTAATTCTTTATTAATGGCAATACGAATCGCCTGAAAAGTTCGGGTTGCAGCATGTTTATTTTTTTCCCATTTAGGATGGGCAACTTTGACAATTTCAGCCAGTTGAGCCGTGGTTTCAATATAACCGGCTGCCTTAATGGCTTTGGCAATACGGCGACTATAACGCTCTTCGCCATACTGGAAAATAATATTCGCCAGGGCTTCTTCTTCAATATCTACCAGCCACTCAGCTGCCGTTGGACCTTGGGAGTTATCCATGCGCATATCCAGTGGCCCATCTTTCATAAAACTAAAGCCACGCTCCGCCTGGTCCAGTTGTGGAGATGACACGCCTAAATCTGCCATCACCCCATCCACCTGGTCGATGCCCAGCGCTTCCAGTTCCTGTTTTAAATCGGCAAAGCTGGCATGAATAATCTTAAAGCGTGAATCTTCCTGTTCCAATACCGCTGCCGTCTGCAAGGCTTGCGGATCTTTATCAAAGGCATAAACACGGGCATTTTCATCTAACTTAGACAGTAATAAACGGGTATGACCGCCGCGACCAAAGGTCCCATCGACATAAATTCCTGTATTGCGGTCTGCCAACAAGGCATCAACAGTTTCATGAAGTAATACAGAAATATGCGACATAAGGGTTCAATCAATACTAGGAAAAATGTAACTGCACATTATTACCTTGTTTTAACAAAGCTCCAAACGACTTTTTGTAGGGAAATATTACTTTTCATAGAGAAAACCGTTTCAAACCGGGTTCACCGCAAATCTATTCTATCTTGCATGTGATTTTTATCGTTTAGTGAGTTTGCTGATTTAAAAATGATGCTTCACTCTTCATCTTGGCAGCCATAAAAAAGCCAATCTCTCAGGATTGGCTTTTTAGATCAGGCAGAATTAACGTTTCGTATTATAAATCTGGTCAAAAATCGCACCGTTCACAAAGTGAGTCTGTTGTGCTTTGGACCAGCCACCAAATACTTCATCAATAGTGAAGGTTTTTAGTTTCGGGAATTGAGCAGAGTATTTAGCCAGCACTTCCGGATTACGCGGACGATAGTAGTACTTGGCTGCCATTTCCTGACCCAATGGTGAGTACAAGTAGTTGATATAACCTTTGGCCAACCACTTGTTGCCATCTTTCTCTACGTTTTTATCTACGATTGCAACCGATGGTTCAGTCAAGATAGACATGGATGGATAAACAATTTCAAATTTGTTTTTGCCCAGGCTTTTTTGAGTTACCAAGGCTTCATTTTCCCAGGTCAATAACACATCACCGATACCGCGCTCAGCAAATGTAGTCATCGAAGCACGTGCAGCCGAGTCCATCACCTTGACGTTACGGTACATTTTACCCACAAAATCTTTGGCTTTGGCATCGCTACCGCCCGGTTGCTTCAGTGCATAACCCCAGGCAGACAGATATACCCAACGCGGTAAACCACCGGTTTTCGGGTTCGGGGTAATAATCTGTACGCCTGGCTTGGTTAGGTCAGACCAGTCTTTAATATGCTTTGGATTACCTTTACGCACCATAAACACGATGGTCGAAGTATAAGGTGCAGAGTTATGCGGGAACTCTTTTTGCCAGCCCGGCTGAATCTGACCCGACTTGACGATTTCTTCAATATCGTTTGCCAAAGCCAAAGTGACAACATCCGCTTTCAGGCCATCCACCACGGAACGCGCCTGCTTGCCTGAACCACCATGAGACTGTTTAAAATTCACACTCCGCCCAGTACGCTCTTTCCAGTAAGCACCAAAAGACTTGTTGAATTCATCATAAAATTCACGTGTTGCATCATAAGATACATTTAAAAATTCACGGTCTGCTGCCTGAGCAGAAGTGGCAGTAAAAGCAATGCCGCTTGCAAGCAATGCTGCACTGAATAAGGCTTTGAATTGAGTTTTCATGACAACACAGATCAATTATCTTCATTAATGCTAACTATATGAAATAAAGTCATAATTCGCAATTCATCAAATTTGGGCACAACCGATTAAAATGAAAGATTTTTCTTCTTAATTTACTGTTTTAGATACAAAAATAACAACAACATTATACTTATTCAAGATATATAGATTTTTATGGATTAGATATAAAAAAAACGGATAACAAAGTTAACCGTTTTCTGATTTTAATGCTTGATCACGATCAAAATACTAATTTTTTTCGCTATAGATCTGGTCAAAAATGGCACCATTCACGAAGTGAGTTTTTTGTGCTTTCGCCCATCCGCCAAACACATCCCCAATGGTAAACAGTTTGATTTTTGGAAATTGTGCCGCATATTTCGCTGCCGCCTGTGAATTACGCGGGCGGAAGAAATATTGTGCTGCCAGCTCTTGCCCCTTTGGCGAATATAGATAGTTGAGATAACCTTTAGCCAGGTTTCGGTTGCCGTCCTTATCCACATTTTTATCGACAATCGCTACCGATGGTTCTGCCAAAATTGAAATGGATGGATAAACAATCTGATATTTGTCTTTACCCAAACCTTGAGTCGCCAGCAGAGCCTCATTTTCCCAAGACAGCAGCACATCACCAATACCACGCTCAGCAAAAGTGGTTAAAGAACCGCGTGCGCCAGAATCCAGCACCTTTACATTAGCATAAAGCTTTTTCACCAGCTCACGTGCTTTGGCATCATTGCCACCCGGCTGTTTTAACGCATACCCCCATGCAGACAGGTAAATCCAGCGTGGTGCACCGCCGGTTTTCGGATTTGGCGTAATAATTTCCACACCCGGCTTGGTTAAATCGTTCCAGTCTTTAATATTTTTGGGATTCCCCTTGCGAACCAGAAAAACCACGGTCGAGGTATAAGGTGCAGAATTGTTCGGAAACTGCTTTTGCCAGTTTTTATGGATCAGGCCCGCCTTCACAATTTCATCGATATCGTTGGCTAGCGCCAGGGTCACGACATCAGCCTGCAAACCATCAATCACGGAACGTGCCTGCTTGCCTGAACCGCCATGAGATTGTTTGAAATTGATCTCCTGTCCGGTACGTTGTTTCCAGTACGCACCAAAGGCCTGATTATATTCCTGATAAAATTCTCGGGTCGGATCATAAGAGACATTCAGGAAATCTTTCGCGGCGAAACTCTGCGTGCCCATGCTCCCCAGCAAGACCAAAAGAGTAGATGCGAGTATTTTTTTCATATGTAACCCTTTTATTTAACTTTTTATTTAATAATGAGGTCACTATATAAATCATAAATATTTTTAACAATCATATACTTATAATATTTTATTGATTAAAAATCGTTTTTAAAGATATCCATAAAAATGCTTTAAAATGCATTTTTAGCACTAAAAAACTTCGAATAAATTTCCAGCTTGTGGTTTTTCCTCATTCTCCATGTTGTCTCCATATTCTTTTGATACAAAGAGCACAATGTTTATAGGTATTTTATTATTTTGTAAAAAAGTGTGATCCAGTTCTACTTTTGTATTTTTTGTGTGATTAAATGGTAGTCACTCATCGGATTAAAACAATATATAAAATTCCAGCACCGGAAAAAGGGGATGTGAAAATGCGATATGCAGCAGTTATACAAGCATTTAGCTTAAGTTTAACTTTAGGGTTTATGGCTCAGCTGGGACATTCAGCTGTAATTAAAGGTACTGAAGCCAAAGTGACTTTAGGCGCTGAAAAGTCTTCATTGATTGAAAAAGCCCTGCAACAGCAAAAGCAAGGTGGAAACACCTTACGTGCCGATAACGATTTAAAAATGCTGACCGAGATTAAAGTTGCACCGACTCAAAGCTTCTTTGCTGCTCAAAACCAGAAATTTAGCCGTTTTGTGCAAGCACTGTTCCCCCAAAGCAGTTCTTAACTCAACAGCGAACTTCGCACCCCTTTAGAAGTTCCGATTTAGCCTAATCATTTCAATGTTGAATTTAACATTAAGTGATTAGGCTTTTTCGTTATAATAGCTCCCATTCACATTCTGAAAAATATTGGTTATGACTGTCCGTACTCGTATTGCGCCTTCTCCTACTGGCTTTCCACACGTAGGCACTGCTTATATTGCCTTGTTTAACTTATGTTTTGCTAAACAGCATGGCGGTGAATTTATTCTTCGTATTGAAGATACCGACCAACTGCGTTCCACCCCTGAATCTGAAAAAATGATTTTAGATTCATTGCGCTGGTTAGGCTTAAATTGGTCAGAAGGTCCGGATGTGGGCGGTCCACATGCGCCTTACCGCCAGTCTGAACGTATGGGCATCTATAAACAATATGCTTTGGAACTGGTAGAAAAAGGCCATGCTTTCTACTGCTTCGCCACAGCGGAAGAACTGGATCAGATGCGTGCGGAACAGCAAGCGCGTGGCGAAACGCCACGTTATGATGGCCGTGGTTTATTATTGTCTCAAGATGAAGTTGCACGTCGCCTTGCCGCAGGTGAGCCCCACGTGATTCGTATGAAAGTACCTGAAGAAGGCATTTGTAAAGTCAACGACTTACTGCGTGGGGAAGTTGAAATTCCTTGGGCTCAAGTCGACATGCAAGTTTTGCTCAAAACCGATGGTTTACCGACTTACCATCTTGCCAATGTGGTTGATGACCATCTGATGCAAATCACTCACGTTTTCCGTGGTGAGGAATGGTTACCATCTGCACCAAAACACCAGTTGCTTTACAAATACTTTGGCTGGGAAATGCCAGTACTGGGTCATATGCCATTACTTCGCAACCCGGACAAATCAAAACTGTCTAAGCGTAAAAACCCGACTTCTATCAATTACTACAAAGACATCGGTGTACTTCCAGAAGCGTTATTGAACTATTTGGGCCGTATGGGCTGGTCAATGCCAGATGAACGTGAAAAGTTCACTTTGGCAGAAATGATTGAGCATTTTGACATTAAACGTGTATCCCTTGGCGGTCCGATCTTTGATGTGGAAAAACTGAATTGGCTCAATGGTCAATGGATTAAAGCGCTCTCTCCTGCCGAACTGTTAAATACCTTATTGGCATGGAAATCTGACCGCAACACCTTGGAAGATATTGCCGCTGCCATTCAGCCGCGTATTAACCTGCTTTCTGAAGCCGTGAATTGGGCAGGTTTCTATTTCAACCAGTTCCCGAGCATCAGCAAAGAACAGTTTGAAAGCAAGAAACTGACCGAAGAACAGGTTCGTCAAAGCTTGCAGTTTGCCATTTGGCGTCTGGAAAGCCTGTTCACCTGGAATAATGACACGGTGAGTCAGACCTTAATGGACCTGGCCAACCAGATGGAAATTAAGCTTCGTGACTTTATGCCAACCTTCTTCATTGCCATTGCCGGTTCAACCAGTTCAACCCCGGTAATGCAATCCATGGTAACGATTGGCCCCGATTTAACTTTTGCGCGTTTACGCCATGCCCTGGAAATTGTGGGCGGTCCGAGCAAAAAAGAAGCAAAAGCCTGGGAAAAACTCAATGAAAGCTTAAAATTGCCGAAAAATGATGCAGTTGATGAAGCATAATTGATTTTATAGTTGACGTGTGAGCGCAATACCCCTAATATTGCGCTCACACAAGCTGGGGTCATAGCTCAGTTGGTAGAGCGCTACAATGGCATTGTAGAGGTCAGGAGTTCGATCCTCCTTGACTCCACCAAGTTCCACCTTTTTTTGTGTTGCCTCAATTGTCCCTATCGTCTAGAGGCCTAGGACATCGCCCTTTCACGGCGGTAACCGGGGTTCGAATCCCCGTAGGGACGCCATATTCAAGATGACTACAATCCACTTGTAGTCATCTGATAAAAAACCCAAGCATTGCGACTTGGGTTTTTTATTGCCACAATTNATTCAAGATGACTACAATCCACTTGTAGTCATCTGATAAAAAACCCAAGCATTGCGACTTGGGTTTTTTATTGCCACAATTTTTTCTCAACTTTTATTTGCGCTGTTTTTGCTTTCTGTGTCATTCCGATTAAAATAAGCGATAAATTAAAATGATGGAGTTGTAATGCAATACCGTTGCCCAAAATGCCAAAGCCCTAAAATTATGCCTGTCGCTCAAGCCGGTAGCCCTGCAGTACGCCCTGTAGTTCCTAAAAGCCTCGTCTTCCTTATCCCTGCAGTCTTTATCTTATTGCTGCTGGTTTTAATTAGTATTGCAATGTGGATTTTCGGCGATGGTGCAGGCTCTACCCTACAAGTTGCAACAGTAGTGGCCTTTATCATCTGCGTGATTGCCGGTTTCCTGTTTTACCGCGACCTGCCAGATTTTAAAATTTCCATGCAAGGCTTTATGCAGTCTCAAAAGAAATGGAAATGCCGTGAATGTAATCACGAATGGGAAATCTAAAATAGATTCGATTTCACATCAGTTTCAGTGCTGGTGTGAATCTTCCTGATGAGATAAATGTTCTTCGTGATCATCATGGCGATGACAGGAGGAATGCAGCCCACATTCATAATCTTCAATCTGTAGCGTTATTTCCGCAATACCATGTTGATGGCTCAACATTTCCAAAGCCTGCTGATATAACAGATTATGGTCGGCATCAGGTGCATAGAGATGTACAGTCAGATGGACATTCTTGGAGGTAATAGCCCAAACTTTCAGTTGATGAATACTTTCCACATCCGGTAAGCTCAACAGGTCATGACGCAACTGCTCAATATCAATCTCTTCCGGAACCCCTTCCAGCAAAATATTGATACTTTGCTTAAGTAAAATCCAGGTTCTTGGCAACACCCAGAAACCGATCAGCACCGCAATAAGCGTATCCACCCACATCCAGCCAGTGAAATAGATGATCGCAGCGCCAATAATCACCCCGATCGACCCCACCGCATCACTTAAAACTTCCAGATAAGCACCTTTCACATTCAGGCTTTCAGTGGAACTGGAAAATAAAATCCGCATAGAAATCAGGTTAATCACCAAGCCAATGACCGCCACACCCAGCATGCCCACACTTTGAATTTCCGGTGGATGGCTAAAACGCTGATAAGCTTCGAACAAGATATAAATGGCAACAACAAACAGCATCAAGGCATTAAACAGCGCTGCCAGAATTTCAAAGCGCTGATAACCAAAAGTTCTTTTATCATCTGCTGGCATTTTGCCAATTTTGATCGCCACCAGGGCAATTGCCAAGGCTGCCGCATCAGTAAACATATGTGCAGCATCGGAAAGTAGGGCCAAACTTTCAGTGACGAAACCCGCAACCACTTCAATAATAAGAAAAGTGCTTGTGAGCGCCAGAGCAAAGGTCAGCTTTTGAGCATTACTTTCCGTCACCACTGCATGACTATGTTCATGTCCGTGATGTCCACTCATTGCAACTCCCAATTATTTTTATTTATAAAAATAATTTATCCTTAAACAAGAAAGATAAATACTATAAATTTATTTTTTTAGCACACTCCGAATATAAAGCAAGCTGTTTGGCAAAAGCGAATGTCCGCTACAGTCATTAAAAAGCTCTGTATAAAATATGAAAGCTATTTAGTTTTATATTATATTGATAATCAACATCAAAGCTTGGTTCACCTTTTTTAAATTAATAAAAAAATTCATTTACTTACAAATTAATTGCACTTTACTTAAAAAAAATCGTTACATTGAAATAATTAGATTTATGACAATCTAACGTGTAGAAAGGAGTTGATTATGATCGTGAATAAGATAAAAAAGATCGTAGATGCCTTACTGAGTCCTTCAGATCAACAGTTGCAAGGAATGCAAAATCCAACCTTAAATGAAGCAAATTGGGAATTTGCGCAGGGACAATTTTTTGAGCAGCTTGCGATCGAACATCATTCCATGTTTAAAAATCATTCCACCCATTCCGGGTCAGATGAAGACCCCTCCATTCATGACAATCGAAATGCAATGTGGAACTTTTTAAGTGCCGCATTAAAAGGACATCGTGACTCTCAGTATAGACTCGGCCTATGTTATTTGAATGGTGACTTGGGTTTAGATAAAAATTACACCCATGCTCAAGAATGGTTGGAAAAAGCAGCCAAGCAAGGTCATCCAGAAGCCCGTAGGACTTTAATGCAGAGTTATTCTCAAATTGCACTGTAATAAAAAAAACCAGCCCGAAGGCTGGTTTTTTTCACATCAAAATCGGGAATTAAGCACCGATTTTACGATATTTTTGACGACGCGTTGCCAGGTCATCACCATCGCGCTTACGGCGATATTCTTCAAACTCGGTATAGTTACCGGTGAAGAATTCTGGTGTTTCATTTTCAAATGACAAGATGTGCGTTGCAATACGGTCCAGGAACCAACGGTCATGCGATACCACCATCACAGTACCCGGGAATACAAGAATTGCATCCTCAAGTGCACGTAAAGTTTCGATATCCAGGTCATTCGATGGTTCATCCAGCAGAATGACGTTTGCGCCCATTTGCAGGATTTTCGCCAGCTGTAAACGGTTACGCTCACCACCCGATAAACTGCCTACACGTTTTTGCTGATCTTGACCCTTAAAGTTGAAGCGACCGATATACGCACGTGATGCGATTTCGTAATCACCAATCTTCAAGATATCCAGGCCACCCGATACTTCTTCCCAAACGGTTTTGTTATCGTCCAAAGTATCACGGATCTGACCTACGTATGCGACTTTAACCGACTCACCTAAGGTTACAGTACCGGTATCTGGTTGTTGTTCGCCCGTCATCATACGGAACAGTGTGGTTTTACCTGCACCGTTAGGACCGACAATACCCACAATCGCAGCAGGCGGCACTGTGAAAGACAAGTCTTTATACAGCAGTTTGTCACCGAACGATTTGCTGATGCCTTCAACTTCTACCACCTTGTTGCCCAGACGTGGACCAGGTGGAATGTAGATTTCAGACGTTTCGTTACGCTGTTGGAATTCGCGTGAGTTAAGCTCTTCAAAACGCTCCATACGCGCTTTGTTTTTCTTTTGCTGACCTTTGGCATTTGAACGAACCCATTCAAGTTCTTTTTTCAAGGCTTTGGCAAAAGATTCTTCTTGCTTGTTCTCTTGCTCTAAACGGGCATTCTTTTGCTCAAGCCAAGAAGAATAGTTGCCTTGGTAAGGAATACCATGTCCACGGTCAAGCTCCAGAATCCATTCCGCAACGTTATCCAGGAAGTAACGGTCATGGGTAATCGCCACGATGGTGCCAGGGAAATCTTTCAGGAAGCGTTCTAGCCAAGATACAGATTCTGCATCCAAATGGTTCGTCGGTTCATCAAGAAGCAACATGTCTGGCTTAGAAAGCAGTAGACGGCAAAGCGCTACACGACGGCGTTCACCACCCGAAAGCTTAGTCACGTCCGCATCCCAAGCTGGAAGGTTCAATGCCGCAGCAGCTTGATCCATCTGGTTTACAATATTATGTGCATCCCAAGAATGGATAATTGCTTCCAGCTTTTCCTGCTCTTTTGCAAGCGCATCAAAGTCTGCATCTTCTGCTGCATATTCTGCAAATACTTCATCCAGACGCGCTAAAGCATCAAGCGGTTCACGTAAACCATCTTCAACGTTACCACGAACGTCTTTGTTAGGATCAAGGGGTGGCTCTTGCTCGAGGTAACCGATTTTGATACCTGGTTGTGCACGCGCTTCACCAGAGAAATCTTTATCTACGCCAGCCATAATACGAAGCAAGGTAGATTTACCTGCACCGTTTAAACCAAGCACACCAATTTTTGCGCCTGGAAAGAATGATAAAGAGATGTCTTTCAGGATTTCGCGCTTAGGCGGAACCATTTTGGACACACGGTTCATCGTGTAAATATATTGGGCCACGTAGGACTCCTCTATAGAAAAAGCAACATTCGCACTCTACCTACCGCAGTATGCGAACAAATATTTGGCGGGCATTATACGATGAAAGTGCAAAAAAAATAAGGCATAGCATTCATCTTCAATAGAATGTTACAACTAATGGCATGTTGGTTTTTTAAACATAATGGTAGACACTCAGTTTTATGTAAATCTGACTGAATAAAACCTGTATATATAAGAAAATTAGATATTCTTTTCTGTAATACGCACTTTTATTCATATTCACAGATGATAGACTGACTTATATAAGCAACCGAAAAATTAACTCACTTAGATGATGTAAACATGACTTACAAAGATGAAACTTTAGCGATTCACGCAGGGTACAGCCCAGAACCAACCACAAAAGCGGTCGCGGTACCCATTTATCAAACGACTTCTTATGCCTTTGACAATACTCAACATGGGGCTGATTTGTTCGATTTAAAGGTTCAGGGCAATATTTATACCCGCATCATGAACCCTACCACAGCTGTGCTTGAGCAACGTCTGGCTGCCCTGGAAGGCGGAATTGGCGCTTTGGCTTTGGCATCAGGAATGGCAGCGATTACCTATGCCATTCAGACCATTGCCGAAGCCGGTGACAATATTGCGTCGGTTTCAACGCTGTATGGTGGCACATACAATCTGTTTGCCCATACTTTGCCTAAACAGGGCATTGAAGTTCGATTCTTTGATTATCAAGACCCTGAAGCATTGCGTGGTTTAATTGACGATAAAACCAAACTGGTGTTTGTGGAATCCATCGGTAATCCACTCGGCAATATCATTGACCTGGAAGCCATCTCTAAAATTGCCCATGAATACGGCGTACCGGTGATTGTCGACAATACCGTTGCCACGCCTGCCCTGCTGAAACCTTTTGAATATGGTGCCGACATTGTGGTGCATTCACTGACCAAATATATCGGCGGTCACGGTAACTCGATCGGGGGTGCGATTGTGGATAGCGGTAAATTCCCTTGGGGCAAATATCCTGAACGTTTCAAAGTCCTGAATACGCCTGATCCGAGCTATCATGGGGTCAATTATGTCGAAGCTTTGGGTGAAGCGGCATATATCGCCCGTGCACGTGTAGTGCCGTTACGTAACACCGGTGCCGCCATTAGTCCGCTCAGCGTGTTCCTGATCTTGCAAGGTCTGGAAACACTGAACCTTCGTATGGAACGTCATACTGAAAATGCACAAAAGGTCGCGGAATATTTACAGCAGCACCCGAAAGTGAAATGGGTCAATTATGCCGGCCTTCAAAATCATCCACAGCATGCTTTGGCACAAAAATATGTGAAAGGTAAACCATCTGCCATCCTGTCTTTTGGTGTGCAAGATGGCCGTGAAGGCGGAACCCGTTTTATTGATGCCCTGCAACTCTTTACCCGTCTGGTGAATATTGGCGATGCCAAAAGTCTGGCCTGCCATCCTGCCACCACCACCCATCGTCAGCTCAATGAAGAAGAACTGAAATCTGCAGGGGTGAGTATTGATATGGTTCGCCTATCGGTTGGGATTGAGCATATTGATGATTTAATTGCAGATTTGGAACAGGCACTGGCGCAAGTTTAAAGCTTTTAATTAGAATGCAATGTAGCCTTTTTCCTAAACGGAAGAAGGCTACTTTTATTGGGTTATCATTTTTTGATTATTTCTCTTTGCTTTGGTTTTAATTCATGGTAAAAATTAAATTATTATTAGCATAATAATAGAGCAATTACTCTAATTATATTTGTAAATTCAATAACTTATTCCTAGATTTTTTTCCTATATCCGCTATTATAGTCAACTCGAGAATAGCTTAAATTCCCCAAATTTTGAGCGCTAGAATCAACTAAAAAAATAATCTAAATTTTTATTCTATTGAAACCAGGAAAATATTGTGAATTCTAAACTAGAGAAACTTTTTCAGAATCGAGTCAACGGCAAAGTTGTTTTAATTACTGGTGCATCTAGTGGTATTGGTTTAACCGCTGCACATAAACTTGCCGATGCCGGTGCCCACGTTCTGTTGGTGGCTCGTACCAAAGAAACATTAGATCAAGTTAAACAAGAAATTGAAGCCAAAGGCGGCAAGGCCTCTGTTTTTCCATGTGATTTAAATAACATGGAATCTATTGATGAAGTATCAAAACAAATTTTAGCCTCTGTAGACCATATCGATATCCTCATCAATAATGCAGGACGCTCAATTCGCCGTGCAGTTCATGAATCGACAGACCGATTCCATGATTTTGAACGTACCATGCAGCTGAATTACTTTGGTGCAGTGCGTTTAGTGATGAATATTCTGCCGCAAATGATGATTCGCCGGGATGGTCATATCATCAATATCAGTTCGATTGGTGTCTTGGCCAATGCAACACGTTTTTCCGCTTATGTAGCTTCTAAAGCTGCTCTGGATGCATTTAGCCGCTGTCTGTCTGCCGAAGTTCATTCGCACAAAATTGCCATTACCTCAATTTATATGCCCTTGGTTCGCACTCCAATGATTGCGCCAACCAAAATCTATAAATATGTACCTACCCTGTCTCCTGAACAGGCAGCCGACTTGATTGCCTATGCGATCGTGAAACGTCCGAAAAAAGTAGCGACCCACTTAGGGCGCCTGGCTTCAATCACCTATTCGATTGCACCAGACATCAACAATAAACTGATGTCAATTGGTTATAACCTGTTCCCAAGCTCTTCTGCTTCGGTAGGTCAACCACAAAAGTTAAACTGGGTGCAAAAAGCGTATGCACGCTTGTTCCCAGGTGAGCATTGGTAAGCCCTTGCAATACGAGAGAGCCAGTCTATAGACTGGCTTTTTTATGCTATAAACATTCTTAACTTTTTTAAATTTAGATTTTTATGCGGACTGCTACTCTCATTTTCCAATATGCCTGTTTTGCCTTTGCGCTTTTTCTGACCTATCAGATAGCGACTTCATGGAATCTGCCAGAATATAAATTGATGGATATCATTAGTGATATCGGTAGTATTCTAATTTGTATCGATTTAGGCGTGTTCCTGCATTTCAATAAGTCTCTGGCAGCATTAAAGAACAAAGAAGCATCTCAGCAGTCTGCTGTTCAGGTTTCTACAGTAGAGAAAATAACGCGCAAGCTGGGTCATTTGGGCATTATGCTGATCTTATGTGGCTGGATTGTGCCAATCGTTAATTCATAAAAATCAAATAAAAAACCTCCCAATTGGGAGGTTTTTTTATTCAAAGGCGAGAAGCTTTATAAGTAGCGGCTAAGGTTGGTAAATCTAAATAAGCATATCTTTCTTTTGCTTGAATAGGATATGTTGAATAAACATAACTTATAAATTCGTTGAAATATAAACTTCTGGTTTTTTCTATAACTAAATTTAATATCTGTTGAGCATAAGGTGAAAGATTAATATTTGCAGGACTACCAATATAACGAACTAATGTTTTTGAAGAACCAAAAGGCGTTTCTTCCTCTAAAACTTCAAATTCAGAGCTTTGAGCTGCAAAATTATAAATATCACGCACATAAGGTCCGTAATGATTAAAGTACCAATTAATATTGGTAAGTTGATGTCCACTCGCTAACGCTGAAAACCAATCAGCCAAATAAACCATCTTTGTCAGACGAGCATCAGATAATTCTGATGAATGCGGATAATGTAAGCATAAGAAAGACATCACATCAAAGAGATCATTCATACAAACCCTCCGCTGATTTCAAACTTTCTAAAATATCTAACTCTATATCTTTTGTAGGTTTACCATTAAAGGCTTTTGTATGTCCAATTGTATCGCATTTTAATCCTTCTTTAATGTAAGCAATTAATTGGGGTTGATGCTTAGAACAAATATCTTTTAATTGGCCAACTTTCTGTGTTGTAATTTTATTTTTTAAATCGCAATTTTCGAAGACAATAACTCCTAATGGAACTGTATCCCCTCTGATGGATAATGCTATGTATTGAAATGATTTCATTGTCAGATTATCTACTTTATTTTTATCAAATTTATATTTTTCAAACATATGAGCATAATAAGCTTGCGGTGATTTTTCATCAAATGGAGGTATATCCAAATCCACCCACTCTCCTAGCTCCCAAGCTTTACTTATGACACCGTTATTTTTTTCAAAAGAAACTGAATGCATTTCATCAAAAGTAGGATTAGATGAATATCTACTTAAATAAACAAAACTTCCCTGATTGTATACAAATATCGTAACCCTAAATTGATTATGGTCTGCCTTCATCGCATAACAAATTAGTTTGAGCCAATTTCTTAAAAACTTACTATGCAAAATCGAATAATCCTGCGTAGCTTCAACTAAATTTTCTGTTAATTTTCTAACTTTTTTATCTGATTTATCTAGTTTTTGTTGCAACTCATCTAAAGCTTTAACATTCTCATTTTTCAAATCTGTTAGATCAGTAACCAATCCTTCATTAGTTATCTTCAAATTTGCTAAATCGGCTCCTTTATTACTTCTGCCATACCAAACAGCCAATAACCCTATTACTCCCCAAAAATAAGGATGCGTAAAAAAAAGTATCCAACCTTGTTTGGTAAAATCTAAGTCCCATGAGTAATAACTAGGCCATTTAATTTGAGTGGCGACAATAGTTACAATTACTGCCCCTAGATACTCTGAAAAAGTATAAAAACCTGTAGATATTTTTCTCCCCGTATCAGGAAAAAAACTTGAGTAACCTGTATATCCAAACTTTATTTTCTTCATTTTATAACCAAAAGGGAGTTTTCACTCCCTTTCTTAAAGCACCAAAATTTAGGAATTACTTCGAACCTTTAATCCCGGCTTGAAGCAATAACGCACCTAAACCGCCAATTTTATTTTCTTGCGGTTTAGCCGCTTGAGGCTTTTTATGACCTTGTGGTCGTTCGCCTTGCGGACGAGCATGCTGTGGACGTTTGCCTTGTGGCTTACGTTCAGCACGTTGTTCATTCTGAGCATTGTCACGGCGTGGCTGACGTGGTGCTTTAGCCGGAGCTTCTGAACCTTCAGGACGCATCGACAAGTTCACACGGTTACGTTCAGCATCGACAGTGAGCACACGGACTTGCACGATCTGACCCGGTTTTACCACTTTATGCGGATCGGATACAAATTCGTTCGCCAGTTCAGAAATATGCACCAAACCGTCTTGGTGCACACCTACATCCACGAATGCACCGAAGTTGGTGACATTGGTGATCACACCTTCCAGCTGCATGCCTTCAGTCAATTGTGACACTTCAGTGATGTCATCACGGAACTTGGCTGTACGGAATTCCGGACGCGGGTCACGACCCGGTTTTTCCAGTTCGCTTAAAACATCCTGAATGGTTGGCAAACCGAATTGCTCATCAGCAAACTCTTCAGCATTCACCTGGCGAATGATTTCAGAATTACCAATAATGTCTTTTACCGTAGTGGCTTTGGCTGCAACAATTTTTTCCACCAAGCCATAAGACTCAGGGTGAACTGCAGATGCATCCAAGGGCTCAGAACCGTCCTGAATGCGCAAGAAACCTGCCGCCTGTTCAAAGGTACGCTCGCCTAAACGTGGTACATTCTTTAATGCCTGACGGTTGTCAAAACGGCCATTTTCCTTACGGAAGTCAACAATCTGTTGGGCAATTGATTTGTTTAAACCGGCGATATATCCCAAGATTGCAGAAGATGCGGTATTGACATCCACACCCACCGAGTTCACACAGTCTTCCACGACCGCTTCAAGCGTTTTTGCCAAACCGGCCTGGTTCACGTCGTGCTGGTACTGGCCCACACCAATCGATTTAGGATCAATCTTCACCAGTTCCGCCAATGGATCCTGTAAACGGCGAGCAATTGACACTGCGCCACGAATTGAAACATCGAGTTCTGGAAGTTCTTGTGAAGCCAGCTCAGAGGCTGAATAAACCGATGCACCTGCTTCACTGACTGAAACGCGCGTCAATTTCAGGTCGCTATTGGCCGCCATCATTTCAGCCACAACCGCCTCTGTTTCACGGCTGGCAGTTCCGTTACCAATAGCAATCAGATCAACATTGAATTCACGGCACAGACGCGCAAGTTCGGCAATCGAGCCTTCTTTATCTTCTTTCGGTGCAAACGGATAAATGGTGCTATGCGCAACCACATCGCCTGACTGGTTCACCACCGCCAGCTTCACACCGGTACGGATACCCGGGTCTACACCGAGTGTGGTACGCGCACCCGCAGGAGCAGAAAGCAATAAATGACGCAGGTTTTCAGCAAAGACTTCCATCGCCTCGCTTTCAGCAGCCAAGCGTTTTTCAGTCAATAATGAATGTTCGATTTGTGGACGGACTTTGCCCAACCAGAACAGTTTTGCTGTCTGTTTTAAGTAATCCTGACGGCTTTGCGGTTGAATCGTGTCGAGGTTGTATTCGGCTTCAATACGGCTCAGTGGAGCATCATCTTCACCATCCACTTTTAAGCCCAGGACATTTTCCTGACGGCCACGCAGCATGGCCAATAAACGGTGTGAAGGTACTTTGTTTAAGTTTTCAGAAAAATCGAAGTAATCACGGAATTTTTTACCGACTTCTTTTTTCTCTTCACTTGCCACCAGGCTTTTTAGCACAGCGGTTTTGGCAAATGTCGCTTTCAGTTCAGTCGTCAGTGCAATATTTTGCGCCCAGTCATCAATCAGGATGTGCTGAATCGCATCCCGCTGGCTTTCCACATCCGGATAATCTTCATGGCTAAAGCCAGCCAGCGCTTCGGTTGGATCCACTTGCTCGTTGAAGATTTTTTCAGCAATTGGCCCCAAACCGGCTTCTTTGGCTTTAAAAGATTTGCTAGTACGTTTAGGACGGTACGGCGCATAAATCTCTTCTAAAGCATTTTTGGTTTCAGCAGCATTTACACGTGCCAACAAATCGTCTGACAATTTATTCTGTTCTTTCAGCGATTCAATTACTTTTTCACGGCGTTCAAATAAGTCACGTAGATACGATAAACGGGTGTCGAGTTGGCGTAACTGGGTATCGTCCAAGCCTTGGGTTACTTCTTTACGGTAACGTGCGATAAATGGAACGCTGGCACCTTCATCAATCAGCTTGATGGCAGCTTCTACTTGATTTGGACGTACGGCAATTTCTTTTGCCAACTGCTGAACTAAGTCAGTCATCGTGTTTGATCCCACAAGGATAAGTACTAAATGGCATGATTATAAAGACCAAGCCCATAAAATCCACAACTGTTTTGATTAAATTTATAAGTGGTCAGTATTGCCAATTCACAGTTTTTTTAGAATTTGCGACAAAATTAGGTGATAAGTAGATTTTAACTCTACATATTCAGCAAGATAAGCGATAATTTAGATGTATATATTTGGTATCTATGTCTTGATTTTATCTGCAATATTTGTTGCTTTAGAGCATAGTAAACAGATACAAATGAATCGTATACTCAAGACCATCCGAACTTTTGTTTACGATGACAATAAAGATAAAGGAGCACATCATGAGTTTAGTGGTACCTGCTGATAAAACAGATCCAGTACAAACCGAAACTGATCGCGTCGAACGCATTCTCGTTGTAGACGACGATGTGCGTTTACGTACGCTGTTACAGCGTTTTCTAGAAGATAAAGGCTTCGTGGTCAAAACTGCTCACGATGCAACGCAAATGGATCGTTTATTACAGCGCGAACTTTTCTCCCTGATCGTGCTCGATTTTATGCTTCCTGTTGAAGATGGTTTAAGTATTTGCCGACGTTTACGCCAATCGAATATTGATACGCCAATTATCATGCTGACTGCCCGTGGCAGCGACTCTGACCGTATTGCCGGACTGGAAGCTGGCGCTGATGATTACCTGCCTAAACCGTTTAACCCGAATGAACTGCTGGCGCGTATCCGTGCCGTGTTACGCCGTCAGGTACGTGAAGTTCCGGGTGCACCGAGCCAGCAAATGGAAGTGGTCAGCTTTGGCCCATGGTCACTAGATCTGTCTACCCGCACCCTGACCCGTGAAGGCCAGGTGGTGACGCTGACCACAGGTGAATTCGCGGTACTGAAAGCTCTGGTACAGCATCCACGCGAACCCTTAACCCGTGACAAGTTAATGAACTTGGCGCGTGGCCGTGAATGGGGTGCGATGGAACGTTCGATTGATGTTCAGGTGTCGCGTTTACGTCGTCTGGTGGAAGAAAACCCTGCCCGTGCGCGCTACATTCAAACCGTTTGGGGCGTAGGCTATGTGTTTGTTCCAGATGGTGCGGAATAAAAATGCTCAACGCGGATAATTTTTCGCGATATTAATTGTCCCTAAAAGCTATTCGCTGCTGTTCGAAGCATCCTTCAACAGAATTTATAGATGAATGATGGCGAGCTCAGCGGATGGCAAAAGTTTTCTTGCGTAACAGTGTTACTCATTTTTAAAAAAAGTAACTTAAGCAAATCCTTCAATTGAATGTCAAAGCAGTAAGACTCAGCCAAGGACATCACTGCCGATTTTCAAAAATAAAAATGTCCACAGGAATCCGGTGTGAAACTCGACCCCATCGACCCACAAAAATTTACTGATTACGAAGCTTATTCGGAAAAGAAGCGCACCCGCTCGGAACGCTTTCTGGATAAGATCAAGCCGCGTTCTGCTGCAATGCGTACCACTGTGCTCGTGTTATTCGTGGTATTTTTCAGTTTATTTATGTCGTTGTGGTTCTTCTGGCGTACGCTTTACCTTCCTGAAATTCAGCAGCATGCCCGCTATTTAGGGGTCGAACTGGAAATTCTGAATAATCCTGACTTACGTATTTTTCATAATAATGCCGAAGTAGATGCCGATTTATGGCTCAAAAATCGGGTGGGCATTGAATATATTACCAATCCGGCCGAATATCCTCGGGTTAAGGACAAGGTGATTGCCGAGTTTTTTACCAATCAAATAGAAAAAAAGCTGGCAAAAGAACTGAAAGTTGAAAATGTAACGGTCTATTTCCAGTTTAAACCCAGTCCCCGCATCTGGATTCAAACTCCGGAAATGAACGGACATTGGGTCCGTGAACCCTTAAAAACCTATGCCAACTATAGTCCCGAACTGATTTATGGCTGGTTATTGGGTGTGCCACTGATTGCCGCTGCCATCATTTTAACACTGGTTCGCCAGTTAAACCGCCCGCTTCGCCGTTTGCAGGATGCAGCTAACAGCTATAGTAAAACCGGCTCTGCACCCTATCTGGAAACCAATCATGGACCGCAAGAGATTCGTGAAGTCAATCAGGCCTTCAATCAGATGATTTATACGCTGGACCAGACTGAACGCGACCGCCGCATTATGTTGGCAGGTATTTCCCATGACTTGCGTACTCCACTGACCCGCATCCGCTTAAGTGCAGAAATGATGCCTGATGATGACTTTTTGAAAGAAGGCTTCATTTATGATGTCGAAGATATGGATGCCATCCTGAACCAGTTCATCTCCTATATGCGCGATGGCTCTGATGAAGAACCTCAGGATACCGATATCAATATGCTGCTACAGGAACTGGTCATTCAGTTCAAGCCGCTGGACATACGTTTTGAAGCTCAGGAAGTTCCAATTATTCAGGCACGTAGCCAGTCTTTAAAACGCCTGATTGGCAATCTGATTAACAACGCCAAACGCTATGGTGCCGAACCGATCGAGTTATCCGCCCAAGTGGAAAACAATCACCTGCTGATTCGTGTTGCCGACCATGGCGAAGGTATTCCTGAAGACCAGATTGAAGATTTGATGCAACCTTTTGTGCGCGGCAATGAAGCCCGCACCATACAAGGAAGCGGTTTAGGTTTGGCTATCGTGAAACGCATTGTTGATCTTCATCAAGGGCAGCTTACCATTCAAAATCGCCCGCAAGGCGGTTTGGAAGCGCTGATTTCTTTACCTTTACTGCATGATGAAGTTGAGGAAAATATACCGCAAGGGGCTTTAGAAAAAATTAAGCAAACGATTACTGGACACTTTTAAGTGCTGGTTAATTATTCAACAAACGGTTTTGTTTAATGATTAACCCCCTGGTTTTTACATTATTAAAATCAATAGATTAAAAACCATAAAAAATCGTTATACCCACATTTTTTCAAAAAATTAGACCTTAGCCTAACAGGCATGCACAATTTGTTTTTTGGACGGTACAATCCGTCTAGTTTTGAACAAGAATTGAGCGTAAACCATGTCTTTAGATCGTATTCGTTTAGCGTCACTTCATGACAAAGTCATGAGCGCAGAACAAGCTGCTACTTTTATCCAAGATGGTATGACTGTAGGTATGAGTGGATTTACTCGTGCAGGTGAAGCAAAAGCTGTTCCTCTGGCACTGGTAAAACAGGCTCAAACCAACCCTTTAAAAATTACTTTAATTACAGGCGCAAGTCTGGGTAACGATTTAGACAAACAGTTGACTGAAGCTGGTGTACTCGCTCGTCGTTTACCGTTCCAAGTAGATAACACGTTACGTAAAGCCATTAACAAAGGCGAAGTAATGTTCATCGATCAGCATTTGTCTGAAACTGTTGAACAAATGCGTAACCAACAACTTAAGAAGCCGGATGTGGCTGTTATTGAAGCTGTTGCCATTACTGAAGATGGCGGCATCATTCCGACCACGTCTGTAGGTAACTCTGCTAGCTTTGCAATTTTTGCTGAAAAAGTGATTGTAGAAATCAACACCAACTTAAGCCCTGCTTTTGAAGGTTTACATGACATCTACATTCCAACATATCGTCCAACCCGTCAGCCAATTCCTTTGACTAAGGTGGATGAACGTATTGGTACTCAAGCGATCAATATCGATCCATCAAAAATCGTTGGTATTGTATTCAACAGCGAATTGCATGATTCTCCATCTACCGTGACTGCACCGGATGATGAAACCCAAGGTATTGCGAACCACTTGATCGCATTCTTTGAAAAAGAAGTGGCTGAAGGCCGTCTTCCATCTAACCTTGGCCCATTACAGGCAGGTATCGGTTCGATTGCCAACGCGGTATTGACCGGTTTGAAAGATTCAAACTTCGAAGACTTGATCATGTACTCTGAAGTACTTCAAGACTGTACCTTCGAATTGATTGACGCTGGCAAAATGAAATTTGCTTCAGGTTCTTCAATTACCCTTTCTGCTAAATATGGCGAAAAGGTGTTTAACAACCTTGAGCAATACAAAGACAAACTTGTATTACGCCCGCAAGAAATTTCCAACCACCCAGAATTGGTTCGTCGTCTCGGCATCATCGGTATCAACACTGCATTAGAGTTTGATATTTACGGTAACGTAAACTCAACTCACGTATGCGGTACCAAAATGATGAACGGTATTGGCGGTTCAGGTGACTTCGCACGTAATGCCCACTTGGCGATTTTCGTGACCAAGTCGATTGCTAAAGGTGGCGACATTTCTTCTGTTGTTCCATTTGCCTCTCACGTTGACCATGCTGAACACGACGTAGACATTCTGGTGACTGAACAGGGTCTTGCTGACTTACGTGGTCTGGCGCCTCGTGAACGTGCGCGTGCGATTATCGACAACTGTGCACACCCAATGTACCGTGATGCCCTGAACGATTACTTTGCTCGTGCATGTGAAAAAGGCGGTCAAACTCCACACATCTTGCGTGAAGCACTGTCTTGGCACAGCAACTTTGAAGAAACTGGCCATATGCTGGCTGCTCAGGCTGAAGCCAAAAGTGCTTAATCGCCCGACAGCTGCATGATATTAAAAAAGCGTACTTCGGTACGCTTTTTTTATTTTAAAATGCTGCTTTATCTGATCTCCGCCCCCACCAAAACTCAAAATCTACAAACGCTGCTCTACAGCTTGACGATGGTGCTTTTTAACTTTTTCCATTTCCGCATTTAACTGCCACACCTGCTTATACAGGTCATTAAACTGCTTGATCGGCTGATCCTGATAAAACATAAAGGTCTTGTTCTTTTTCTCCCATTGATTGTTTTTAAGAATCTGGAATAAAGCATCTGCCTTATCTAAAACCTGTAGCTCCAAGGCAAATAATGCATGGGTTTGGTCACTATCCCGGCTTTCACGCAAACTATCGGTTAACTGATGCCGAAGATGCGATTTAATGGATAACTGTTTAGCCCGCGCCAGGGTATTTTCTTCGCGCTGCAAGGTTTGTTGTTGATAGCGCTTCGCGAGTAGATGCGCTTGCTGCAACATCTGCTCGGTTTCGGCATATTTCTGCTTGCGGTCTTGGTCTAAACGGTCGATATTTAAAAACTGATCCCAGTGAATCGCTTTCAGCTCACGTAAATACTGATTCCTTGCTTCGGCATTCTGAATCATTTCACTCAATACAAAATCTGCCATCACTTTATAATCGCCCTGTAAACGATTATCCGAGACATTGATCTCGATTGGCTTAGACCAGTCTTGGGCCTGCTGATAAATCAGTTCAGCTTTTTCATACAATACCGTTTGGTAGCTATGCAGTTGGCTAAGCTCCTTTTGCTGGACCGAATATTGATAAAACATCCAGCCAAATACACTGCATGTTGCCAATGCCAAGATGAGAAAAATTCTGGGCATACCAGACTCCGCCATACCGCCTTTTTTCACATCATAACTTGATTCAGCCTTAAATCGTTCATTTATCAAACAATAACTACATAAAACTGGCGACCTTCGCCCGGTTTTTATTCAGCATGGGTGCTTTAAATTTTAATCTCTATCCCCATCAATAGAAGCAAGAAAAGATAAGAGAACTCTCATGCGCGTAGATATTTGGTCAGATGTGGTTTGCCCATTTTGTTATATTGGTAAAAAACGTCTGGAAGCTGCTGCTGAACAGGCAGGTTTGGAACTTGAAGTCCATTGGCACAGTTATGAACTTGACCCCGAAGCGCCTGTTCGTCAGGAAGTATCCAACTCTGAGCGTCTGGCGCAAAAATACGGCCGTACCCTGGCTGAAGTTGAAGAAATGCAGCGTAATATTGCCGCAATGGCTGCAGAAGAAGGCATTCAGTTCAATTGGGAAAATGCCAACTCAGGCAACACCTTTAATGCTCACCGTATTATTCATTTGGCCCAAAGCAAAGGCTTGGGTTCCGAGGCCAAAGAAGCCTTTTTCTATAGCTATATGACCCAAGGCTTAGCTATTGGTGAACGCGAGACCCTGGAAGATGTCGCAGCCCGCATCGGCTTAAATCCGGTTGAAGTAGACGATGTGCTCAATTCAGAAGAATTTGCAGATTTTGTTAAATTTGATGAAGAAGTGGCACGTGACCAGTTGAAAGTGACCGGGGTACCCTTCTTTGTGTTTGATCAGCGGATCGCACTCGCAGGTGCACAGCCACGTGAAGTATTTTTACAGGTCATGGAAAAAGCGCTTGAAGCACCTCAACAGGCCAACCCACCCGCTGAAGAGACGGCCATCTGTAAAGAAGACAGCTGTGATGTTCCGGAAAAATAAGCTGAAGTCTTAAGTACAGCAAATCAATAAAAATCCCCAAAGTTTGGGGATTTTTTTATTTTAAGATTCATTAGACTTTTTTCATAAATTCCGTTTATTTCTCCCTATGGGAGAAAAATAAAGAGGATGTAAACAATTATGAAAGAAGTCTATTTATCTATTCAATTTAGTCCACTAGGAAGCTGATTTTTAAATTCACCCGATATTCTGTAATTTTGTTGTCCTTAATCACCACTTTTTGTTCATTAATCCATGCACCCTGCACATTTTTAACTGTTTCGGTGACTTTCTCTATGCCACTTTGAATAGCATCTTCAAAACTTTTATTACTGCTTGAATTCACTTCAACCACTTTTGCGATAGCCATTGTTTTCACCTCGGGTTTTATTATTTTGAGTTCAGATCATAGGATATTTTCCAGACAAAAAAGTGAGTTTTAACATTACGGCGCAAAAACTTACAGCCGGGTCACAATACCCATACCTGCTTTAAGGTTCTTACAAAATACAACTTATCTATACAAGGCTTGGACACAATTAAAAGCGCAATTCGCTAGGCTAATATGCGGAATATCCCCGTTCCTAATCATGAAATTTTTAGAGGTAAATATGAATACTGATATACAAGATCCTATGGTTGATACTAGCCCTGACCAAAATACATCTACAAAATCTCCTTTTTCACCCACCCTCAAAGGGGTGCTGATTGGCGCAGTGGCTGGTAGTGTGTTACCTGTTTTCGGTACGTTTAGTGGTGCCATTATTGGAGGAGTCGCCGGAAAGGTTTACGAAAAAAAATACCAGAATAAATGCCATGCAAGATAATTTTTTTATATTTTCAAAGCAGTTAAGACAGACTGTTCATCGACAGTCTGTCTTAGAGCAAAAACTCTAAATACATGATTTATATAATAATTTAAACTCACCATTCATCTTTTTTCACTCTCCCCTCCTTACTTTGTTCAATCACTTCTTGATATCATTCACATGAAATTTATTTTTTATTTCTCTCCTTGCCTGCTTCATTTTTGAATGAACCAGACATCCTTTCACTAAAGGAAAATGATGATGAACGTGATTAAATCTCTCCTGGCTGTTGCTGTTGTGGCTTGCTCTGCCCATGTTTCTGCTCAAATTGTTTACACTCCCGATTTTCCTGTTAAAAAAGCGGCTAAAACCTTGAATGCTGAACAAAAAGCGCAGGCTACTGAAGCTGCATCTAAAACAGCTGCATGACCGGCTCTAAAAGTCCATAAAAAAACCAGAAGCGATTCGTTTCTGGTTTTTTATGAGTATAAATTCGCAGTTTATTTTTCAGCTTCTGCTCAGGCAGAACATCATTTTGATCTGTCATTTCATCCTTTTCTTTTTCGAAACAGTAAAACAGCTAAAACCGGATCACAGAATTCTCCCCTCCCTTCCGCCAAAAAAATTGCTTATTTTTTATTTAAAATTTACATTTTTTGCAAATTATGTCTATAAATGCTCAAAAACTGACATTTTTTTTCATGATTTTTTTTACTAAATACATATAATCAAAGGAATTAAATAAATAATTCACTCTATAAACGTGTGCATATGCAAGAACTTCAAGCGCTGATTCAAGGCAAGATTACTCCGCAAACGATCAAAATCGATAAATTGATCATGCTTGCCGAGCGTTACTCTCAGCCCACGTCTGCAGAATATAAGTTACTTGAACTCGCTATTAATATCGTATTGGCAAGTTATTTAGAAAAAGCTCAAAAGCATCTCTAGAAGTGAGGTCTGCACATGAATGTCCTAGAAAAAGCCAAGCTGATTCAAGAGTTAAATCAACTCATCGAGGGATTGGAGCAACGTTCCCTGTCTTTCTTTGAAATTGCCCGCTCAAAAGCACGGATAAAAGACATTTTTGCTTTATGTGATGAACCGATTTTTAAAAAACAGGTTTTACAATTTAAATCTCACACCCAACCTGAAAAAGCAGCTACAGATTTTGCCGTGCAGACCTTGTTTCAACTTTCTTTTCGCGGCGTATTTCAGCAAGACAAAGCGCTAGAGCAGGCCCTTTATCAATATCCGGATTATGGTTGGGCTATTTTGTATGATCCCCAACTCGGCTGGCAAATCTGGTTAATCCCCGCAGCAAATCGTACGGCCCTGATCAGTGAATGGGATAATCTGGAGAATGCCTATCACTGGATGTTGCAGCAACAGCAAGACTATGGCTGCCTAAAAACAGACTACGAACTCAAACAGATTGACAATTTGATTGTACCCAAGCTAACAAATGTTTTAACCGAGACCGAAATCACTCTAAACACCTCTGCGGATGAGCTTCAAAACATGGCTCAAAATGAACCATCCAATTCAACGGATGTATCTAGGGCTGGAGTGTATTCCGCTCAAGAACCGATAGCCACTGATGCATCTGCACAGCAAAACCAGCAGCCAATCTGGACCCAAAAAAAATCTTCTATCGTCACAGAACCCGAGCTGCCGATTGTTGCCTCGCCGCCTGCCGAGACCGATGCAGAGAATACTGCGCTTCAGTCATCTATCACCAAAGATGTTCCAGAAACCCTGCAACTCAATCAATATATCGCCCATATTCGTGCGCTGCCTGGCGAAGAAGCCTCGTTACAACAGCTATATCGTTTAGAAATTCCCAGCCTGCCGGAACTTGCCCCATATCTAGATATACTGGTGCATGCTGCAGATCTGGAAAACTGGCAGCATCACCCGGTTTACCTGGCAGAGCAGATCAATCAGCACGGTGGTTTTGTTCGATATGTGGCATTACTGGGGGCAGAAAATCAAACCCAGGCCATACGGTTAATGCAATTATTGAATGCGCCTTACCAACACGCCATGGCTGCAATCAGGCAGATGAGCTGGATAGACTTGGCCGATCGTTTGAGCTCTCTTGAATCCCTGTTTGATGCCTATACACATAAAGCCATTCGCATCTGGAATGATGAAAACTATATACCCTTTATTCCTGCACAACTGATTCAAACCCAAAAAATTATTCAATTTGATGAAAGTCCCGCCAATATTCGAACACCGCTACTTTTACTGAAAGAACGACAGAAGATACGGATTATTCATGGGCAAAAACGTTTAGCCCTCTCACCGACCGAATCGGCTTATCCTTATTTTTTATTGGAACGTCATCACGGTATTAGCTGGCAAATGATTCAGATGATTATTGCCCAATTCAGGTCTCCGATTAATTGCCGGGAATTATATAAAGAGATTCAAAAACATATTTCAGATTAAGTTTTTATTTTTTGTAGCAAAAGCTTGCTTTTTGGTCCTGATTTTTACCAGACTACTGATTATCAAATAATATAAGAGCAAGGATATGCGGAAAAAACAATTATCTCTATTTAAACCCCTCTTATGTGTGTTGATCTCTGGACTCATGTCTACTGTCAGCTGGTCTAACGCAGCTGAAACTGGTGCAGATCAAAAAAAGCGTATTGCAACAGAAACAGAAACAGAAACAGAAACAGAAACAGAATCAGAAACAGAAACAGAAACAGAATCAGAAACAGAAACAGAAACAGAAACAGAAACAGATTCTAATTTGCTCTATAAAATTCCAAGCTGGATTGATGCGATGCCGACAGTTTTACCGGAACAGTCGGATGAAGTCATTGTTCCTCCCGTTCAGGCCACTGAAAAACAAAGCTGGCTAGACCGTAAGCAATATGAAATCCGCAACTGGACAGACCGTACCTCCCATAAAATAGATAACTGGTTTGGGCAACCCGATCCCAATGATCCGGCTTCAGCAACCCTACGCCTGATTATCGATAACAGCTGGAATAAACATGATGGTTATGAAGTTAGCCCGCGTCTGCGCGGAAAAATTAAACTTCCCACCTTAGAACGTAAAATCAGTTTGGTCTTCGGTGATGACTCTTTAGATAACGAACTGAACAATAATGTCGCCATTACCGATGAAAATCCGGATAGCACGAGCAGTAAAGCGTTAGACCGTGAACGGACCCGAGAAAGTAACAGTTCCCTGGCGCTGCGTTGGTCTGATTTTTCCAAGCGTCTGCCTTTTGAAACTGACCTGGATTTAGGGGTTCGATCAGGGGATGATATTTATTTACGGCTTAAGGCATCCAGAGACTGGCAACTGGAAAATGATTTCAGATTTTATGCCGAACAGATTTACCGCTATGGCATAGATAGTGAAAACTACCTGAGAACCAATCTGGAACTGACCCATGCACGGCCGAATCAGCCGTTTTTATCCAATCAACTCAGCCTGACCTATGCAGACCAGCAAGATGACGATGTTACCTGGGATAATTACCTGTTTAGACAACACCAGTTTTTTCAGAATAACCGTTTTGCCTATGGCTTATATACGGGCGGTTTCTACAATAATAATGACCTGCGCCTGAACAGTTGGGGGCCTTATATTTCATGGCGACAACCTTTCGTGCGCGAATGGTTTTTTCTACAGGGCGATTTAAACTATCTCAATGACCATCGTGAAGATCGCAGCCATTTCCTGGGGGTATCCGTGCGTATGGAAGCATTGTTCTAAGCTGGGCAATATAAAACGTTGAGCCGCATATACACGTAGTTTTCCGCCATAAAAAACCTCCCGAGGGAGGTTTTTTGCTTAACGAGAAAAGCGCTTATTTCAGCAATAAACTGTTAATGCGTTTTACATATGCCGCAGGGTCATCTGGCAAACCACCTTCGGCAATTACGGCCTGGTCAAAAATCACATTCGCCAGGTCATCAAACTGGTTCGATCCTTCCAGCTTTTTCACCAAAGGATGTTCAGGGTTAATTTCCAGAATCGGTTTACTTTCTGGCACTGCCTGACCTGCCTGTTTCAGCATACGAATCAATTGCGGAGACAGCTCACCCTCGCCGGTCACCAAACATGCCGGTGAATCCACCAGACGGGTCGTCACACGAACTTGTTGGGTTTTGGCTTTGAGAGAATCCGAAAGCTTGTCCACGACAGGTTTAAACTGTTCAGCAGCTACTTCCAGTGCTTTCTTCTCTTCAGCATCCTGCAAGTCGCCCAAGTCGACTGCACCCTTAGATACGTTCTGCATTGGCGTTCCGTCGAATTCATGAATGAACTCCATCGCCCACTCATCCACACGATCCGCCATTAATAGCACTTCAATGCCTTTTTTCTTGAACAGCTCCAGTTGTGGCGAATTCTTCGCAGCACTGAGGCTTTCCGCAGTCACGTAATAAATGGCCTTTTGCCCGTCTTTCATACGTGCCTTGTAATCTGCCAATGAGGTTGAAACTTCATCATTGGTCGAGGTCGAGAAACGCAATAATTTTAAGATACGTTCACGGTTACCAAAGTCTTCACCCAAACCTTCCTTAATCACCGAACCGAATTCAGCATAGAACGTTTTGAATTTCTCCTGGTCTTTTTCATCTTCAGATTTTGCCAGAGCATCCAGCATGGTTAACACACGGCGGGCGTTACCTTCGCGAATGGTTTTCACGTCACGGCTTTCTTGCAGCAATTCACGGCTCACGTTTAACGGCAAGTCGGCACTGTCTACCACCCCCTGCACAAAACGCAAGTAGTTTGGAATCAGGTTATCCGCTTCATCCATAATAAATACGCGTTTGACATACAGTTTAATGCCGGCTTTGGCTTCACGGGTAAAGAGGTTGCTGGCAGCCTTGCTTGGAATATAAAGCAATTGGGTGTATTCAGTGCTGCCTTCTACACGGTTATGGGTCCAGGCCAAAGGCGCATCAAAGTCATGGCTGAGATTCTTGTAAAACTCGGTATATTGCTCGTCAGTGATCTCGTTTTTATTGCGAGTCCAAAGTGCGCTGGCCGAGTTAATCGCTTCCCATTCATCCGTTTTCACCATCTGACCTGGCTTCGCTTCTTCACCCTCAGCCGCTTCTTCTTGCTGCCAGATTTCTTTTTGCATTTCAATCGGCAGGCTAATATGGTCCGAATATTTATTGATGATTTGCTTAACTTTATAAGATTCTAAATACTCAAGGGCATTGTCACGCAAATGCAGAATAATGTCTGTTCCACGTGAAGCCTTGTTGATTTGTTCAACTTCGAAATCACCTGTTCCGCTACTGATCCAGCGGACACCATCAGCCACATCGGCAGCTGCATGACGCGACTCCACGGTAATCTTTTCAGCCACAATAAAGCCTGAGTAGAAACCGACACCAAACTGGCCAATCAATTGCGCATCGGCTTTTTGATCCCCTGACAATTTGGACATAAAATCTTTGGTGCCCGATTTGGCAATAGTACCCAGGTTATCAATCGCTTCTTGTTGAGTCAGACCAATACCGTTGTCGGAAATGGTGATGGTTTTATTGTCTTTATCCAGGCTGACACGTACATGCAGATCAGGGTCATTTTCATAATATTCAGGATGGTTAATTCCTTCAAAACGCAGCTTGTCGCAGGCATCCGAAGCGTTCGAGATCAGTTCTCGCAGAAAAATTTCAGGGTTTGAATAGAGAGAATGCGTCACTAGATGTAACAGCTGCGCTACTTCAGCCTGGAAACTATGTTTTTGTGCGCCTTGTTCGCTCATAAATCACTCCTTAAATTCATTACACGGTTTTTATTGGATGCTTTAATGAATGGAGTAAGTTCAAGATTTTTCAATAGGGTCAAATAAATTTTTCTTAGAAAGGCCCGTGTTGATACACACGCTCCATATACAGATTCAGCTTTTGCTGGCGCATTTTATACACTTCGATTAAACAGCGGCTCGAATTGCCGCATTGGTCACGCAACTGTAACCATTTGACCTGCTCATCCTGAATCACACCGCGCGTTCCCATCGGCACCAAACGTTTAAGAATATTGTAGGTGGTGGCCATTTTGACATCCGCATCATTAATGGCACGGTGCTCGCAAATCGCATGTTCAGTTGCAGTTTGTGCTTTGTCACAATTAAAGCTGGCTGCATACACCGAGCCACTCAAAAGACTAAAAAAGACCACTTGGCATATAATGAATAATTTCATGATTCTTCCTGCTTTTTTAGCTTATTGTAGAGTATCAACTTAAATACATTTTTAATGATGAAACAGGATAAAAATGCTCAATTTATGTGATTTATTGTGACTGAACAAATAAATAAATAAAGATCCCCATCAGAGACAGGGATCTTTGCGCTGATTTGTTATTTTTATTTTAATTTTAGTTTTAGAATTTGTAGCTATAGCCAAGGGTATAAACCCAAGGATTTACTTCCAGGTCACCAATAGCATTGCCATTTAATTCAAGCTCAGATTTTACATCCGCATAACGTACATCAGCAAAAACACCCCAGTTTTTAGCATCAGCTGGTTGGAAGTTGAAACCTACTTGACCTGCTACGCCATAGCCGACATCAGCATTTAATTTTGCCCCATCAATCACAATTTCCTCATCCCAAGGAATAACTACAGTTGCACCAACACCTACATAAGGAGTGAAACCAGTTGAGTTTTTGAAATTGTATTTTGCTGTAATTGTTGGTGGTAAGTGCTTAAATGAAGCAATTTTTGTACCGTTTGATGTTACATCGTGTTCAAAAGGAGTTGCCAACAATAATTCAGCCGAAAAATTATCATTAAAGAAATATTCTACCGATGGAGTAAAACCGTATTCTTGGGAAGCTTCTACATTTGTAAATGCACCGTTTGCCAATACATTCTGGTCTTCTGTTGGAGCTAAAGAGCTCGCACCCACTTTAACCTGCCACTGACCTGCCATCGCAGAAGCGGACATCCCCAATAATGCAATAAGAGCAACTTGTTTTAACATTTTTAAACCCCTACGGAAGATTATTAACAGTAATTTTCAAACATTAATTAATAATAAACATGCCTATTATTAATATGCAATAGGCATTAATTATTTAAAATTTTATTTATTTTTAAGTAATTGAAAAAATTAATTATTTATTTTAATCAGACCAACCTGGTCGGTTTTAAATACCAACCAAGTTAATCAGATTAATGATTATATTCCAAGTATATTGCTTGGTTTTATTATATTAATTATTTAATAATATTTATTTTAAATACATGTTTTAAAATAAGCAATAAAATGAATTAAAAATTCATTAAAGTACCATTGCAGCAATCCAACCAAATACCAATAATGGAATATTAAAATGGATAAATGTTGGAACGACCGTATCCCAAATATGATCATGCTGGCCATCTACCCCCAGACCGGCAGTTGGACCTAAAGTTGAGTCTGAGGCTGGAGAACCGGCATCCCCCAGCGCTGCTGCGGTACCAATCAAGGCTACAGTAGCCAATGGCGAGAAGCCGAACTGTACGCAAAGTGGTACGTAAATTACTGCCAATACCGGTACACTGGAGAATGACGATCCAATCCCAATGGTCACAAATAAGCCAATAAATAGCATTAAGAATGCAGCCAGGGCTTTATTGTTACCAATCAGATGTACTACTCCGTTGACCAGACTGTTGATGTCACCGGTATGCGTCATCACGGATGCGAAACCAGCTGCAGAAATCATAATGAAGCCAACCAATGCCATCATACGCATGCCTTGAACGAAGACATCATCTGCCTCTTGCCATTTGAAAATACCCGCAGCAGACAGCACCGCAAAACCAACCAGTCCACCTAAAATCATCGAACCTGAATACAGCTGGGCAACCAAGGTCAAAGCAATTGCAAGCAGTGCCATCAAGATGGTTTTCTTGGCAATGACTGGTGCTTGTTCAGCTTCGTGTTTCAGCTCTTCGGCATCGGCTTGCAGACTCACTTCACCCGCACGAATCGGTTTGTCCAGATCGATGGCGGTGACACGCGCAACCGTACGATCGATATAATGACGGGGTTTACGATAGCTGATAAATACCGCAGTCAAAGTACCAATTAGCATACCAAGCACTGGAATCGCCATGCCCATCGGCATCATCCAGCGATCCACATGCAAGTCATACGCTGCACCAATTTTATTGATGTTACCCATCAAAATTTGTTCCAGAAAAATGGAACCAAAACCGACTGGCAGGAAAATATAGGTTCCGACTAAACCCATGGTCAGCACACATGCAGCAGCACGACGGTCCAAATTCATGTGATTCATCACTTTAAGTAAAGGAGGAACCAATACCGGAATAAAGGCAATATGCACAGGAATCAGGTTTTGAGAAAAAATGGCTGCAATCAGTAAAATACTCAACAGTAAATATTTTACTTTTCTGGTTTTTTGATGTGTGGCTTCCGCACCCAGCAAACCAATTAATTTATGCGCCAAAAGATCAGGCAAGCCTGATTTTGACAGGGCTAAAGCAAAGGCACCCAATACTGCATAAGCCAGGGCAACTTCTGCCCCATCACCCAGCCCCGCATTAAATGCAGTTACAGTATCCGACAAACTTAGACCTGCAACCAAGCCACCAATAATCGCTGAAATGACCAAAGTCAAGACAACAGAAACTCGTGCCAGTGAGAGTATAAACATCACGGCAATCGCAATTACTACTGCATTCATGAAAATTTTGAGGAAGATAAAAAGCGGTTATTTTAACAGATTCACCCCTTTGAAACTGTAAATAAATCGGCTGAGCCACGAAATATTAAATTACTGATTTTAATTAAAATTTACACCATAAAGGTCGGTTTAATTATTTTTTAGAGCAAATGTTTTGATCTCTTCTGCGACCAACTCGGCTTGGCTCAATATTGCCCAATGATTGGCATCTATCTCTACACGTTGAAAATTTTCTGCCCATTTCGGCACTTCATCAATCAGTTCAGGACTGACAAAATTGTCCTGTTTCAGCACAATCGCCTGCACCGGACAAATGGCAAAACGCTGGCGTGGCCGGGTTAAACGTGGCAGGAAATTGGCACGGTACAGTCCAATACCATGTTTTCCATCTGAAGCAATATGACTGTTTAAAGGTAAATCTTTTTGATGCTCTAACTGCTGCAAGACTTTATCCCATTTTTCAGGCGTAAATAGAGTCCAGATAGTCGGGGCCAACACGGGCAATTGAAACGCCGCGATATACCAAGATTTAGCCAGCTGTTTAAAAAACCTGGGCTTATTTTGTCGAAATTGCTGACGCATCCAGAAAGCGGCATGATCCAGACAGGGGCCGGAAATGGTGCTATAAGATAAAATTCGGTCTCTAAACTTCGGCTCAGTCACCGATTCCCAAGACTGGATTGAGCCCCAGTCATGTGCTGCCAAATGAAAAGGACGGTTTTCCAAAACGGCAT
The DNA here is from genome assembly GCF_025377055.1 of Acinetobacter sp. T_3_1. NCBI lineage: Bacteria > Pseudomonadati > Pseudomonadota > Gammaproteobacteria > Moraxellales > Moraxellaceae > Acinetobacter > Acinetobacter sp. T_3_1. Next base: position 112,293 of record NZ_JACHVD010000006.1, read on the forward strand.
TGACCACGCTTTCCAGATCTAAAGATAACTGTTCCAACCGGTAGTCACGAATCCGTTTCGGAACAAAGGATTTCCCTGCCCCCCTTACATCATAGGTCAGCACATAAAAGTCTTGAATCAGCTGCTGAATGATGGGCTCCCAAACTTCCTGATTATCAGGATAACCATGAACCAGAACCAAAGCAGGTTTTGCCTCATTGCCCCCGGTTTTGACATAAAGGCGCTGTTGATCTGAGGTAGTCACCCATTGTGTTTGAGCTTGCATATATTCTTATCCTGTTCTTTTATTGACTATTTATTGCAGAGTCTGGGTAATCTGATCAATGCGGCCCTTTTCATTCTGTTCTAGTATGTTCTGAAGCCGTAAAAAAACAATTGACCAAAATGAGCCTTTTAAAAAAACTACAGACAATTCCTGCCATTTCTAAATTTTTATTAAATCGCTATGCACCTTACCGCGGTGCAGGGATTGAAATTGATAAAGTTGATCTGGCAAATTACCATATCCGCATCAAAATGCCTTTAACCCGTAAAAATCAAAATATCGTCGGTGTACATTTTGGCGGCAGTTTATATTCGATGGTCGATCCTTTTTATATGCTGATTTTGATGCATCATCTGGGTTCAAAATATATTGTTTGGGATAAATCTGCCTCCATACAATTCCTCTCACCCGGTCGTGGCACGGTGTATGCAGATATCCGTCTAGATTCAACAGAAATTGACCGGATCAAACAACTTGCTGAAAATCACGAGCCTGTCTATCGAAACTATAATTTAAACATTTTTGACGAATCAGGAGTACGGATTGCCGAGGTACAAAAAATAGTTTATATCCGTCGTAAAAAACCAAAGGCCAGCCGTAATTGACAAAAAAGCGCCTGATCAACAAGCGCTTTTTATTCAAATTCTAAATTTCATTAACGTCTTTTCTGTTCGATGGCAGCACCTGCACCACCACCAATGGCTCCACCTATGGCAGCCCCGGCATTCCCCCCAAAGACACTTTTACCTACTGCAGAACCAATCGCACCACCGACACCACTATAGGTCGCATTACGGTTAGACCCCCCTTGGGTTTTACTGCCTACCGCTGCACCGGCACCGCCACCGACAGCTGCACCGATACCGCCGCCAACCTGATTACCCACACCACCACCAACTGCACCACCGAGTGCAGCTGCACCAATACGTTGCTCTCTTGGAGACATCGAGTCACAACCCACCAGCATAAAAGTTGACAGGGTTGCCATTGCCATCACGCTCATTAACTTTTTCATGAGATATGTCCTTTTGGCTATTTGTTACAGCATAAGTCATGAGTGTGAAGTTAATATCAGCGTAGTGTTACTTTTCCAAGTTTTAATGTTGAATGTTGTAATATAATTTTAATTAAAATTCCAAAAGCTGGAACTGCCCGATTTCAGTGGCCCGAAATTAGTTCAAGTATTGTAATAGATGCATAACTTTATAAGAAAAATTTTAAACAGCGGCTTCATTTAAAGTTATTTAAATGGGAAGGATCAATAAAATGAAAAAATGCCTTTGCTTGATATTTACATTGCTGTGTTGCAATTCGCCGGCCTATCCGGATTCTTCTGATACCCGTTTAATGAATAAAACCAAAGTACTGAAAAATATGACTTATGGGCCTTCTCCTCAACAGGCCATGGATGTTTATTTCCCCACCAAAGCTTTCACAGATAAAATACCAGCACCAATCATGGTGATGGTCCATGGTGGAGCCTGGAGCATTGGAGATAAAAATAATGCTGCTGTAGTCGAAAACAAAAGGTCTTATTGGAACAAACACAACTGGATATTTATTTCCCTCAACTACCGACTGGTTCCTGAGGTCACCGTACAACAACAAACACGGGATATTGCAGAAGCACTCATCCATATCCAAAACCAGGCTCAAAATTGGCGCGCGGACCCCAAACGTTTGGTTCTGATGGGACATTCAGCAGGTGCACACTTGGTCAGCCTGCTCAGCACCCGCCCCCTCTGGCTGACATCACAGCCCCAGCCCTGGCTTGCCACAGTGGCGTTAGACAGCGCTGCCTATAATGTCGAAACCATTATGCAAACCCGACATGCACGGTTTTATGATCAGGCCTTTGGAAATCAGCCGTCAAACTGGAAAGCACTTTCTCCCATCTCTCAACTGCACCAGACTTTACCGGCATTTCTCGCGGTATGCTCCACCATTCGGCCAGACCAGCCCTGTACCCAGGCACAGCAATTTATTCAGCAAGCACAGAAATTGGGGACTAAAGCCCAGTTATTGCCTGTCCCGCTTTCCCATAGAGAAATCAATCAGTCACTTGGACAAAATAATTCCTATACTCAAGCGGTAAATCAGTTTATCCAAAGCCATTCTACTACGGAGAAATGAGCTTATTTCAATCTCATTCAACCTAGAAACGATTTCAGTATTAATTAAGAGTGCTTATCTTTCGATAAACACATTTGATATTCCGCGTAGACCCTAAAATATCTCCCCAAAATAAGTGCATAAAAAAAGACGCCCGAAGGCATCTTTTTTGAGTCATTTAACGTCGAATTAGAATTCTTGGTTAAATGCTTGGCTTAATGCTTGGTCTACATCAGAGAAGTCATTTACAAGCGCATGTTCTGCAGCTTCTGCTTCTTGACGACGACGTTCCAAGTGGTAAGCCAGACCAGTACCAGCTGGAATCAAGCGACCCACGACAACGTTTTCTTTCAAGCCACGTAAATCATCTTCTTTACCTGTTACAGCCGCTTCAGTTAACACACGTGTTGTTTCCTGGAACGATGCAGCAGAGATGAACGAGTCAGTAGAAAGCGATGCTTTGGTAATACCCATCAATTGACGTTCAAACTTCGCAGGGAACTTGTTCTGCGCAAGAACAGCTTGGTTCTCTTGCATCACGCGGATGTAATCCACTTGTTCGCCTTTAATGAAGCTGGTATCGCCACCGTCAGTGATGTCAACTTTACGCAACATTTGACGCACGATAACTTCAATGTGTTTATCGTTGATTTTTACACCTTGCAGACGGTATACGTCCTGAACTTCGTTCACGATGTAATTGGTCAACGCCACTTCACCTTTCAGACGTAAGATGTCATGCGGGTTCTGTGGACCATCAGAAATGGTTTCACCACGGTTCACATGCTCGCCTTCGAACACGTTGATGGTACGCCATTTCGGAATTAACTCTTCGTAGATCTCTGAGCCATCATCCGGAGTGATCACCAGACGGTTCTTGCCTTTGGTCTCTTTACCAAAACTTACCACACCAGAAATTTCAGCAAGAATTGCGTGTTCTTTCGGTTTACGTGCTTCGAACAAGTCAGCTACGCGTGGCAGACCACCGGTAATATCACGGGTACGTGAAGATTCTTGTGGTACACGACCGATGACATCACCCACACCAATCGTTTCGCCATCACGGACAGAAAGAATCGTGTTTTGTGGCAAGAAGTAGAACTGTTCGCCGCCATCAACTGTGTCAAGCACAACTGCAGGACGTAAATCTTTACCTGACGCAGGACGTGAAGTCACTGGCAAGATTTCGATTGTGGTCATACCTGTTGCATCATCAGTTTTCGAGGTCACAGTTACGCCATCAGCGATCTGGCTGAAACGTACTTTACCAGCAACTTCTGTCACAAGTGGATGTGTATGTGGATCCCAAGTCGCCACGATACCGCCTGCCTCTACAGCTTCACCATCTTTCAACAAGATAGATGCACCGTAAGGAAGTTTATAGCGTTCGCGTTCACGACCTAAGTCATCCGCAATACCGATTTCACCTGAACGTGAAGTTGATACCAGGTGACCTTTGGCATGTTGTACTGTCTTCACGTTATGGAAACGTACTGTACCCTTGTTACGAACTTGTACGCTGTTTGCAGCAGAAGTTCGGCTCGCAGCACCACCCACGTGGAACGTACGCATCGTTAACTGTGTACCTGGCTCACCAATTGATTGAGCGGCCATTACACCTACCGATTCACCTGGGTTCACCAAGTGACCGCGTGCAAGGTCACGACCGTAACATTTCGCACATACACCGAAGGTAGATTCACAAGAAACCACTGAACGTACTTTAACTTCATCGACACCAGCTTCTTCAAGGAAGGCTGCGATTTTTTCGTCAATCAAGGTATTACGTGGAAGAATCACTTCGTCAGAACCGACTTTCTTCACGTCTTCAGCAACAACACGACCCAATACTCGAGTACCTAAGTTCTCGATTACGTCACCGCCCTGAATGAACGGAGTCATCACAAGACCGCCTAAAGTACCGCAATCAGGCTCGGTAATCACCAAGTCTTGCGCTACGTCTACCAGACGACGGGTCAGGTAACCAGAGTTTGCTGTTTTAAGTGCTGTATCGGCCAAACCTTTACGCGCACCGTGTGTCGAGATGAAGTACTGAAGTACGGTCAAACCTTCACGGAAGTTGGCTTTAATTGGGGTTTCAATGATCGAACCATCCGGTTTCGCCATCAAACCACGCATACCTGCCAACTGACGAATCTGAGCTGCGGAACCACGGGCACCCGAGTCAGACATCATGTAGATACTGTTGAATGATTTCTGTTTCTCGTCTTCGCCCTGTTTGTTCTTAACAGTAGTGAAAGACAAGTTGTCCATCATCGCTTTAGCAACCTGGTCGTTGGTACGCGCCCAGATATCGACTACCTTGTTATAACGTTCACCGGCAGTTACGAAACCTTGTTCGAATTGCTGTTCGATTTCACGAACTTCAACTTCTGCTTTTTCGATGATCGAGTATTTCGCTGGTGGAATCAGCATGTCTTCCATACCAACAGATACACCAGAACGCGTCGCTTGACGGAAGCCCAGGTACATCAACTGGTCAGCAAAGATAACGGTATCTTTCAGACCCAGTTTACGGTAGCAAGAGTTAATTAACTTAGAGATGTTTTTCTTGGTCATCTCAAGGTTAATTTGCTGGAAGTCCATACCTTCAGGAACAACTTCCCAAAGCAGGCAGCGACCAGGCGTTGTGTCAACAATAATGGTTTGTTGTTCACGGTTGCCATTGTCATCAATTACAGTCTGGTGTACACGTGCTTTAACGCGAGCGTGCAAGTCTACCTGACCTGTTGCAAGTGCACGGTTTACTTCGTCAGTATCCGCAAACACCATGCCTTCACCTTTGGCATTGATCGCATCACGCGTGATGTAATACAAGCCCAAGACCACGTCCTGAGAAGGTACGATAATTGGCTCACCGTTCGCAGGAGACAAGATGTTGTTGGTTGACATCATTAACGCACGCGCTTCTAACTGAGCTTCAAGCGTTAATGGTACGTGTACCGCCATTTGGTCACCGTCGAAGTCGGCGTTAAACGCAGCACATACGAGTGGGTGTAGACGGATGGCTTTACCTTCAATCAGGGTCGGTTCAAATGCTTGAAGACCCAAACGGTGAAGGGTTGGCGCACGGTTCAACATCACAGGATGTTGACGGATCACGTGAGCAAGAACGTCCCAAACTTCCGGTGTTTCGCGTTCAACCATTTTCTTCGCAGCTTTAATGGTTGTTGCTTGACCAGACGCTTGCAGTTTCGCAAAGATGAATGGCTTGAACAGTTCAAGTGCCATCTTCTTCGGAAGACCACATTGGTGTAAACGTAAAGATGGACCTACAGTAATTACCGAACGGCCAGAGTAGTCAACACGTTTACCCAACAAGTTTTGACGGAAACGACCTTGTTTACCTTTGATCATGTCTGCCAAAGATTTAAGCGGACGTTTGTTCGAACCGGTAATTGCACGACCACGACGGCCGTTATCCAGCAATGCATCTACAGACTCTTGCAACATACGTTTTTCGTTACGTACGATGATGTCTGGAGCCGCAAGGTCAAGAAGACGTTTCAAACGGTTGTTACGGTTGATTACACGACGGTAAAGATCGTTCAAATCAGAAGTCGCGAAACGACCGCCCTCAAGAGGAACCAACGGACGAAGGTCTGGTGGAAGAACTGGCAATACAGTTAACACCATCCATTCTGGCTTGTTGTTTGACTCTTTGAATGCTTCCATCAACTTCAAACGTTTAGACGCTTTTTTAAGCTTCGTTTCTGAAGTTGTATTAGGAATTTCTTCACGCAGACGTGAAATTTCAGCTTCAAGATCGATGTCTTTCAACAAGTCCTGAACAGCTTCTGCACCCATTTTCGCGCTGAATTCATCACCGTGTTCTTCTAGCGCAGTGAAGTATTCTTCATCGTTCAGAAGCTGGTATTTCTCAAGCGGAGTCATACCTGGATCAGTCACAACGTAAGATTCGAAATACAATACGCGTTCGATATCACGTAAAGTCATATCTAGAAGCAAACCGATACGGCTTGGCAATGATTTCAGGAACCAGATGTGTGCAACTGGAGAAGCCAATTCGATGTGACCCATACGTTCACGACGAACTTTCGCAGTTGTTACTTCAACGCCACATTTTTCACAAATGACGCCTTTGTATTTCATACGCTTGTATTTACCACACAAGCATTCGTAATCTTTGACTGGACCAAAGATTTTGGCACAGAACAAACCGTCACGTTCAGGTTTGAAGGTACGGTAGTTGATTGTCTCTGGCTTTTTAACTTCACCATGAGACCATGACTTAATCATTTCTGGTGACGCAAGACCAATACGGATGCGATCAAACTCTACTGGAGCATGACCATCAGAATCCGTCTTTTTGCGCATGATATCGAGCAAGTCTTTCAATTTTTTTCTCCGTGTGTTGTGGAGATTTTCACTTCACAACTGGGTCACAAATATTGTTTTTTAACTGAAATTTGGAATCTCCCCTAGCCCCTCTTTAATAAAGAGGGGAACTTTCCCCCTTTGGAAAAGGGGGTCAGGGGGATTTAATTAGTCACCATTTTTCAGTTCAATGTTGATACCTAAAGAACGGATCTCTTTAGTCAATACGTTGAACGATTCAGGCATGCCCGGATCCATATAATGGTTGCCATCTACAATGTTCTTATAGATGCGGGTACGGCCTTCAACGTCATCCGACTTAACAGTAAGCATTTCTTGAAGCGTATAAGCTGCACCGTATGCTTCCAGTGCCCAGACTTCCATCTCACCGAAACGCTGACCACCGAACTGGGCTTTACCACCCAATGGTTGTTGCGTTACTAGAGAGTAAGAACCTGTAGAACGCGCATGCATCTTGTCATCAACCAAGTGGTTCAGTTTCAGCATGTACATGTAACCTACAGTTACTGGACGGTCAAAACGCTCACCGGTACGACCATCATACAATACGGTTTGACCGGTACGTGAAATGCCACCAAGTTCAAGCAATTCTTTGATTTGCGATTCTTCAGCACCATCGAATACAGGAGTCGCTAAAGGAACACCCTTACGAAGGTTACCTGACAATGCCAAGATTTCATCATCAGTCAGGCTGTCAAGATCTTCTTGCTGACCGCCAACTTTGTTGTAAATCTTGTCCAGGAAGTCACGAAGCTCAAGCACGGTACGTTGCTCTTTCAGCATCTTGTCGATTTGATCGCCAAGGCCTTTAGCTGCCATACCCAAGTGAGTTTCCAGAATCTGACCCACGTTCATACGTGACGGTACGCCTAGCGGGTTAAGAACCACGTCTACAGGTACACCATTGGCATCGTGTGGCATGTCTTCAACAGGCAGAATGTTTGATACAACACCCTTGTTACCGTGACGACCCGCCATCTTATCACCCGGCTGGATGCGACGTTTAACTGCAAGGTAAACCTTAACCACTTTCAGAACGCCAGTAGTCAGTTCATCGCCCGTAGAAAGTTTGCGTTTTTTCTCTGCAAATTTCTCGTCAATCTCTTGGCTCTTCTCTTTCAGGAACACTTGAATTTGAGTTAAGCGCTCAGCGATCGCTTCATCACTTGGCTGGATATCCAGCAAGTCAACCAGCTCTAAACCAGACAATACGTCTTCAGTCAGCTTGTCACCGCGTTTAGTGGTACCGCCACCGTTAGATTCCTGACCTTTCAACAGACGAACAATACGTTCACGCGCTGCTTCTTCGAAGATTTTGAATTCTTCTTTCAAGTCTTTACGGTAAGCATCCAATTGCGCTTTTTCAATGGCTTGAGCACGTTCGTCTTTTTCAAGACCATCACGTGTAAACACTTGAACATCAATTACTGTACCTTTCACGCCTGAAGACACGCGTAAAGAAGAGTCTTTCACGTCAGCTGCTTTTTCACCGAAAATTGCACGAAGCAGTTTTTCTTCCGGAGTTAACTGCGTTTCACCTTTAGGTGTGACTTTACCAACCAGGATGTCACCCGCTGTTACTTCAGCACCGATGTAAACAATACCTGATTCGTCCAGTTTAGACAGTGCAGCTTCGCCAACGTTAGGAATATCGGCAGTAATTTCTTCTGCACCTAACTTGGTATCACGCGCCACACATGACAATTCCTGAATGTGAATCGACGTTAAACGGTCTTCTTGAAGAACGCGTTCAGATAACAAGATCGAGTCTTCGTAGTTGTAACCGTTCCAGGTCATGAACGCTACGCGCATGTTTTGACCCAGTGCCAATTCACCGCCATCAGTTGATGGACCATCAGCAAGAACGTCACCACGACCAACTTGATCACCCAGTTTCACCAGAACTTTCTGGTTGATACAGGTGTTCTGGTTTGAACGTGTGTATTTGATCAGGTTGTAGATATCTACACCCGCTTCACCCGCAACCATTTCGTCTTCGTTGACACGAATAACAACACGAGACGCGTCTACAAATTCGATGCGACCACCACGTTTCGCAAGAACACATACACCTGAGTCATGTGCTACGTTTGCTTCCATACCGGTACCAACAAGCGGCTTGTCGGCGATCAACGTAGGAACAGCCTGACGTTGCATGTTTGAACCCATCAATGCACGGTTCGCATCATCGTGTTCAAGGAATGGAATCAGTGATGCTGCAACAGATACAACCTGCTGAGCAGATACGTCCATATGCGTCACTTTTTCAGGAGGCATACGTACGAATTCACCTTGGTGACGTACAGAAACGAATTCTTCAGTCAGGTTGCCATCTTTATCTACACTAGAGTCGGCCTGTGCAATCACAGTACCTACTTCTTCAATTGCAGATAAGTATTCAACTTCATCCGTTACACGGCCTTCAACCACTTTACGGTAAGGTGTTTCCAGGAAACCGAAGTTGTTTGCTTTGGCATATACAGACAATGAGTTGATCAAACCAATGTTTGGACCTTCAGGCGTCTCAATTGGACACACACGGCCGTAGTGAGTTTGATGTACGTCACGTACTTCGAAGCCCGCACGTTCACGTGTCAAACCACCAGGACCAAGCGCTGATACACGACGTTTGTGTGTAATTTCAGACAACGGGTTGTTCTGGTCCATGAACTGAGACAACTGGCTTGAACCAAAAAATTCTTTGATTGCAGCAGCAACAGGTTTCGCGTTGATTAAATCTTGCGGAGACAGGTTGTCAGTTTCAGCTTGGCTTAAACGTTCTTTTACAGCACGTTCTACACGAACCAGACCAACACGGAACTGGTTTTCTGTCATTTCACCAACAGAACGAACACGACGGTTACCTAAATGGTCGATATCGTCGACTTCACCTTTACCGTTACGAATTTCAACCAATGTTTTAAGTACATCAGTGATATCTTCGTTAGACAAGATGCCTTCAACTTCACGTGACTTCTGGTCAGTACCCACTTCGTAAGGACGACCCAAACGACGGTTGAACTTCATACGGCCGACTGGCGACAAGTCATAACGTTCAGAAGAGAAGAACAGGTTGTTGAACAGGTTCTCGGCAGCTTCTTTTGTTGGTGGCTCGCCTGGACGCATCACTTTGTAGATTTCTACCAGTGCTTCTTCGCGACCAGTGGTTGTATCGGCACGTAAAGAGTCAGCAATGAATGAACCGCGATCGATGTCATTGGTGAACAATACGTTAAATTGTTTTACGCCGCCTTCAGCCAATTTCACCATGATCTCATGGCTCAATACGGTATTGGCTGGAATCACATCGCCATCACGCAAGGTGATGTCTTCAGCAGTAATACGCTCGTACAGGTACTCATCAGGAACTGAAAGCTTGGTCAAGCCAGCAGCTTCCATTTGACGTACGTGACGCGCATTGATACGTTTACCTTGCTCTACAATCACTTTGCCGTCGTTGTCGGCAATGTCGAATTGCGCCATTTCGCCACGCAGGCGTTCTGGAACCAGGTCAATCTGGTAGCTACCCATGTCAAGATACACAGGTACTTTTTCGTAGAACATGTCCAGGATTTGTTCGTTGCTATAACCCAAGGCACGAAGAACCACAGTCGCAAGCAATTTACGACGACGGTCAATACGAACGTAGACCAGATCTTTGGCATCGAATTCGAAATCCAGCCATGAACCACGGTAAGGAATGATACGTGCAGAATAAAGAACTTTACCGCTAGAATGTGTTTTGCCTTTATCGTGGTCAAAGAACACACCTGGTGAACGGTGTAATTGAGATACGATTACACGCTCAGTACCATTGATGACAAAAGTACCGTTTTCTGTCATGAGCGGCATTTCACCCATGTACACTTCTTGTTCACGTACGTCTTTAATTGATTTGGTTTCGCGATCTTTCAAGATCAAACGAATTTTTACACGCATTGGTGCTGCATAAGTTGAACCGCGTAAAATACATTCACGCACGTCAAACTCAGGCTTACCAAGACTATACTCAACAAATTCTAAAGCAGCATTGCCAGAATAACTTTCAATAGGAAAAACTGAACGAAATGCGGCTTGGAGACCGATATCTTCGCGGTTTTTTGGTGTTTTGCCATCTTGTAAGAATGTTCGGTACGAGTCGACCTGAATCGCGAGCAAGTACGGAGCATCCATGACGCTAGGCAATTTACCAAAATTCTTACGGATCCGTTTCTTTTCGGTATATGAGTATGCCATCTGGAGTCCTCGGAAAGTAAACTAAGCCCGCCTGCAGAACGGACCTAGAAGGAATTACACAGGCCGATATGGCCACCACTTTTTACAAATGCTGCAATTTTTAGTGGTATTAAAACGCTTAGCAATATTTTCAAATATAAAAAATATTGATAAACGTTTGATATTATTGATTATTATAATAATTGATGCTTTTTTACACCAATCAAACAAAAATCGAGCCGATAATTGTAACGCAAAAAGGCTGATGACCCAAGAGCCATCAGCCAATTTTTGGGGTCAATTTAAAATTAGACCCCGATCGAAATTACTTAACAGTAACTGTAGCACCAGTTTCTTCAAGTTTTTTCTTAAGTTCTTCAGCTTCTTCTTTAGAAACGCCTTCTTTAAGAACTGAAGGAGCGCCTTCAACCATGTCTTTAGCTTCTTTCAAGCCAAGACCAGTGATTTCACGAACTGCTTTAATTACAGCTACTTTGTTAGCACCGAAAGAAGTCAACTCAACGTTGAATTCAGTTTGTTCTTCAGCAGCAGCAGCAGCACCAGGAGCAGCAGCAACAGCTACAGCAGCAGCAGATACGTTGAATTTTTCTTCGAAAGCAGAAATAAGTTCAACAAGTTCAAGAACAGTTTTTTCAGCTACTGCGTTTAGGATTTCTTCGTTAGTTAAAGCCATGAGAATAACTCCAAATGGGGATTGAATGGTGTGAAAGTAAATTTAAGCTTATGCAGCTTCTGACTCGTTTTTCTCTTTGAGCGCAGTAATAAGGCGACCCAATTTCGAAATAGGAGCTTGAAGAACGTTTGCAAGCATGGTAAGCGCTTTTTCTTGGTTTGGAAGGTTTGCGATAACGCTAACTTCAGCACCTTGATAAACTTTGCCGTCAAATGCAGCAGCTTTAAGTTCAAATGCTTTGTTCGTTTTAGCAAATTCTTCAAACAAGCGAGCAGCAGCACCCATGTCGTCTTCAGAAGTTGAGAAAGCTAAGATTGTTGGGCCAACAAGGTTGTCATTCAAGATATTGAATTGAGTATCTTGAAGAGCACGTTTAGCCAAAGTGTTACGCACGATACGTGTGTGAACACCTAGTTTACGAGCTTCAACACGAAGAGCAGTTAATTGCTCAACAGTTAAACCTTGGTAGTCAGCAACAACAGCAGCAAATGCAGTAGAAGCAACTTCAGCTACTTCAGCTACGATCTGTTTTTTGCCTTCGATAAGAAGAGCCATTGTAAAACCTCCTAACGGTGATTTATGCACTTACAAAGAAGTACACTCCCAATTCGTAAGGCCATCACTGGACTTACACGCGGAGGATGAACAAATCACACCACCGCGTCTACTCGGACTGGACTTTTAAGAAGTGAGTTCCAAAGAACTCCCCTCGCCCGAGGTCTTTGACGCTGACAAATTTACATTTATCAATTCAAAGTTTGCCTGAGGGGCGATCAGCAAAGCATCGCTTTGCCGACACGCAAGACAAGAAGCTACGCTTCGAGTGAAGCCTATTTCTTATCTTGCGTAAAAATCAAAGCAGCGCTTTGATTTTTACTCAGGGCTTTAAAATTCTTTTCTAAGTCAAACTTAGTTAGTTACGTTTGCTACATCAATAGTAAGACCAGGACCCATAGTTGAGCTTAAAGTGATCTTTTTAATGTAAACACCTTTAGAAGTAGCAGGTTTTGCTTTCTTAAGGTCAGCTACAAGAGCTTCAACGTTTTGACGAACAGCAGCAGCTTCAAAGCCAACTTGACCGATCGCAGCGTGGATGATACCCGCTTTGTCTACACGGTAACGTGCTTGACCAGCTTTAGCGTTTTTAACCGCGCCAGCTACGTCAGGAGTTACTGTACCCACTTTAGGGTTTGGCATTAAGCCACGTGGACCAAGAATCGTACCAAGTTTACCTACAACGCGCATTGCATCTGGAGCAGCAATTACAACGTCAAAGTCAAGGTTACCCGCTTGGATGCTTTCAGCAAGGTCATCAAAACCAACGATGTCTGCGCCTTCAGCTTTAGCAGCTTCAGCAGCAGCGCCTTGAGCAAACACAGCAACACGTACAGTTTTACCTGTACCTGCAGGAAGTGTAGTCGCGCCACGAACAACCTGGTCAGATTTACGAGGGTCAACACCCAGGTTTACTGATACATCCAAAGATTCTTTGAATTTAGCAGCAGGAAGGCTAGTTAAAACTTGTACCGCTTCTTCCAAAGTGTAAACTTTGTTTGCTTCTACAGCAGCAGCAATGGCTTTTTGACGTTTAGTTAACTTTGCCATGTCTTATAGCTCCACTTCCAAGCCCATAGAACGCGCAGAACCAGCAATGGTACGTACACGTGCGTCTAAATCAGCACCAGTTAAATCTGGTTCTTTAGTAGTCGCAATTTCTTCTAACTGAGCGCGAGTCAACTTACCAACTTTAGTTTTGTTCGGTACAGCTGAACCCTTTTGAATACCAGCAGCTTTCTTAAGAAGAATAGCAGCAGGTGGAGTTTTCATGATGAATGTGAACGACTTGTCGTTGTACACAGTAATCACTACAGGAATTGGAAGACCTGGTTCAACTTTTTGTGTTGCAGCATTGAATTCTTTACAGAATGCCATGATGTTAACACCACGTTGACCTAGTGCAGGACCAATCGGTGGAGATGGATTCGCTTTACCAGCTGGAACTTGCAGCTTGATATAGCCGTCAATCTTCTTAGCCATTTCAAATTACCTCTGGGTACAAACGCCGCTAGGCTCCCCAACATTATTCACGTAACAAAACTGTTACAACAACAATGCCCGATCCATAACAAATCGGGCGTTTTCAATCCAGCTTAGATCAGTTCGCTTTTTCGACTTGACGAAATTCGAGCTCAACCTGAGTTGGACGATTGAATACATTGATTGTCAACGTTAAACGTGACTTCTCGTAAAGAACTTCTTCCACCACACCTTTAAAGTCTGTGAATGGACCATCAATAACGAGTAATTCTTCGCCTGGCTCAAACATCGTCTTAGGACGAGGCGCTTCACCAGTATTGCGTACACGTGCAAGAATCGCATCAGCTTCTTTTTGCGTAATTGGTGCAGGTTTCTCTGCTGTACCACCAATGAAACCCAATACTTTTGGACACTCTTTAACAATGTGCCAGGTATCATCATTCATTTCCATTTCGACCAATACATAGCCAGGAAAGAATTTACGCTCTGATTTACGCTTCTTGCCATCCTTCATCTCTACCACTTCTTCGGTAGGAACCAGGACTTCACCAAAGCTATCGGCTACAGCGCTACGCTGGATTCGATCATTAAGTGAACGCATCACTTGTTTTTCATAACCTGAATAGGCATGAATAATGTACCAACGTTTCATAGCTCTTTTACCCGATAAAAAACTTCATTAACCAGCCCAAGATGTAATCAAAACACCACAAAACAATGGCAGCTATTACAACAACAGCAAGAACATGCCAGGATGTGGACACTGTTTCCTGCTTAGTCGGCCAAGTCACACGACGCAGCTCAATTCGAGAGTCTTTCAACAAACGAACAAAGCCTTTGCCTTGATGGGTGGCGTATAATAAACCTAAAGCCACTACGATACAAGCCAAAATTACTCCAACGCGCACCCAAACATTGTTGGCAGGTGCCCAATACGCTGGCAAATACTGACCCACCATGGCTGCACCGATTAATAAAATCAATGCGATAACCCATAGAACAATATCTAAAGGGGAACCAGAATTAACAACTTCAGCAGAATTATTTCTTTGTGGAATTGGCGCTTCGCTTAATGCGTCACGCGATTTATCATTCGACATTTTTGTACTCGTCGTAGGCTTCGCGACTTATTATATGACAATTTAACCAGCATCAAGCTTTTTTTTAAAAAAATGGCAGGCCAGGAGGGACTCGAACCCCCAACATTCGGTTTTGGAGACCGACGCTCTACCAATTGAACTACTGACCTACAGTACAAATCGGGAACTTAAGTCCCCGATCTGTAATTTAACTTATGTTTGCTATTATGCAGTTACTTTAGCAACAACACCAGCACCAACTGTACGACCACCTTCACGGATCGCAAAACGTAGACCTGGGTCCATTGCGATTGGGTGGATCAATTCTACTGACATTTCTACGTTGTCACCAGGCATAACCATTTCAACGCCTTCTTTCAACTGGATTGCGCCAGTTACGTCAGTTGTACGGAAATAGAACTGTGGACGGTAACCGTTAAGGAATGGAGTGTGACGACCACCTTCTTCTTTAGAAAGTACGTATACTTCTGCATCGAATTTAGTGTGCGGCTTGATTGTACCTGGCTTAGCCAATACTTGACCACGTTGAACGTCTTCACGTTTAGTACCACGTAGAAGAACACCACAGTTCTCGCCTGCACGACCTTCGTCAAGCAGTTTACGGAACATTTCAACGCCAGTTACAGTTGTTTTAACTGTGTCTTTAATACCTACGATTTCAACTTCTTCGCCTACTTTCACGATACCTGATTCAACACGGCCAGTTACTACTGTACCACGACCAGAAATTGAGAATACGTCTTCG
>NZ_JACHVD010000060.1:0-314 GCF_025377055.1 Acinetobacter sp. T_3_1
TGCAATTTATTCATATCAGGATTATCAATACCATATTTTTGAAAAAGCCGTTTCTGTAATGAAGGAGAAAACTCACCGAGGCAGTTCCATAGGATGGCAAGATCCTGGTATCGGTCTGCGATTCCGACTCGTCCAACATCAATACAACCTATTAATTTCCCCTCGTCAAAAATAAGGTTATCAAGTGAGAAATCACCATGAGTGACGACTGAATCCGGTGAGAATGGCAAAAGCTTATGCATTTCTTTCCAGACTTGTTCAACAGGCCAGCCATTACGCTCGTCATCAAAATCACTCGCATCAACCAAACCGTT
>NZ_JACHVD010000061.1:0-313 GCF_025377055.1 Acinetobacter sp. T_3_1
CAAACCAGATGCGCTACCAAGCTGCGCCATACTCCGAAATTGGGGTGAATGATGGGATTCGAACCCACGACAACCGGAATCACAATCCGGGGCTCTACCAACTGAGCTACATCCACCGTTACAACATTTTGGTTCTATAATACCAGACTACCAAATGGCGCGCCTGACAGGATTCGAACCTGTGACCATCCGCTTAGAAGGCGGATGCTCTATCCAACTGAGCTACAGGCGCATGACCGATGATATTACTATCATGCGATACTCGCCTTGAAGAATTGGTCGGAGCAGTAGGATTCGAACCTACGACCCTCTG
>NZ_JACHVD010000062.1:0-220 GCF_025377055.1 Acinetobacter sp. T_3_1
TCTAGTGTAGCCGTAGTTAGGCCACCACTTCAAGAACTCTGTAGCACCGCCTACATACCTCGCTCTGCTAATCCTGTTACCAGTGGCTGCTGCCAGTGGCGATAAGTCGTGTCTTACCGGGTTGGACTCAAGACGATAGTTACCGGATAAGGCGCAGCGGTCGGGCTGAACGGGGGGTTCGTGCACACAGCCCAGCTTGGAGCGAACGACCTACACCGAA